>JAJFBO010000181.1 GCA_020697025.1 Burkholderiales bacterium | reverse complement strand
TCCGCCTAGATTTGGCACCTGGCTTGCGGGCTGTGCACCGCTCATACCTGTTCCAGTAGATTTATTACCTAAGGAATTAGTAGAAATTACATAATTTGCGCCAACATCCATCCATATGCCAATATCAAATAAGCGCTCTACATTAATACCAAGCCCTTGATTTTGTTGCAAGGCCTGTTGATTACCACCGTTAGATAACTGATACTGGCTAAATGTATATCCAACATTGTATTGATTATCAAACTCTTGAAATGGAGCATAATTAGTAATTTCGGCAAAAGCTGCTGTTGATGCTACAGCTAACGTCACTAATAAAATTTTCCGCATATTTTTCCTTAATATAAAATGAGTAATTGGTGATTGTACAATTACTCAAGTATAATTGCAAATCTAATATATGTGCACGGCACAATCAATAATTAAGTCCTACTGTGACTAATCCACCAAATGCATTCTGTGATTGCATCATATATCCACCGGGGCTGCTGTTGGTTGCCTGAGGCTGAGTATTGGTATATATTCCTCTTACACCTAGCTGAAAATTCTGGGTCAAGTTGAATTTTGCACCTAATGTTGAGGTTAATAATGCCTCATTTTGCGGCGCTATGCCGTTTCGCGGACCTGATTGATCCCAGCTGTAAGCAACTAACTGGTCACCAAATACTAATATAGTACTATTTATCCGATATTCTAACCTCGCACCTGCACCACCTAAATATGCAAAACTATTTGCCAAATTTCCCGTAGATGTTTTATATTGAACTGAATTTGCCAGGTTATTTATTCCTAGTGCAATATATGGAGTTATTTGTAAATGCTGGTTTGCTAAAGTAAATGCATAACCGACTTTACCATTTACCCCATAGTCTGATAATTGATATGTTCCACCATTGGACCCTATTATAGGATTTTGGTTAACTGGTCCTGAACCAAATGCCATATTGGCATTTACATCTATCCAGATTCCATTGTCCATCAAGCGTTCTGCTTCAAGGTTGAGGATATTTGAAGTACTATATACCCAGCTATTTATTGGCACTGTATCAGATGTACCATAGCCAGATGTATTTTGCCACATTCCATAGCCAATACTTACCTGATTATCAAATTCCTGAAATAAATTATTTTGAGCTGCAAAGGCCGAAGCCGCTGATATAAATAATAATCCGAAAATTAGTTTTAACATATTTTCCACCAATAAAAAAAATTCCCGCCAGAATTAGGCGGGAATATTAAAAAAATTCTATATGACTTAGTAAGTCATACCTACAGAAACTAAACCACCAATGGTAGAAGTGTTTTGAGCAAAAGCAGGTTGACCTTGAACAGTATTGCTAGCTTGGTTATCATAACCAGTATAGAACCCTTTAACACCTAATTGGAAATTAGGAGCAAGATTAAATCTAGCACCTAAAGTAGATGTGTATGAAACAAAGTTTTGTGGCTGTATACCGCCAGCAAGACCAGTTTGGTCCCAGTTATAAGCTACGTTTTGATCAGCAAATAAATCAATTGTATGGTTAATACGATACTCTAAGCGACCACCAACACCACCTGTATAATAAAATTGGTTAGCAAGGTTAGCAGATTGAGTATTAGCTGGATAATTACTACCAGGTACAAGAGGATAAATAAGCGCTAATTGATTCACCATAGTTGTTGAGCTATTATTTAAACCGGCCAAAGCATATGGAGTTAACAATAAATGTTGATCTGCCATAATAAAAGCATAACCTACTTTACCATTCACTCCATAAGATGGTGTGCTAGCAGTGTAAGTAGTAGGACCATTACCAAATTGCATATTTGCAAGTACATCAATATAGATACCGTTATTAAGTAAACGTTCTGCTTCTAGATTAAGCATAGTGCCTGTTGTAACAACACTTCCCGGCGCTCCAGCAGATGTACCGAAAGACGCAGACGTTTGATTCATTCCAAAACCAACACTTGCTACATTTAAGAATTCTTGAAATTCACTGTTATTTGCAACAGCGAAAGATGCGGTTGAAGTAACCGCTAAAAGAGAAATTAATAATTTACGCATGTTATAAACACCTTCCAAAAAAGTTAATAATAAAAAGTTAATTTCTATATCCCAAGTCTGCATTATAGTATAAATATTCCTATTATGCAATTTTTTTTATCTAGCCTTGCTCCTTCCGCCACTTAACATACTCTAGTTAAACAATATTTTGGCTAAATAAATTTAGCAAAAAAGTTAAAATTTCATGCTTTTTCTACTCAAAAACCCTATTTCATATCAGTTATTTATTGACATTATATAATTTTTTAAAGTATATAAATTACTCTATTTTTTATGATTTTTTATATTGCTACGTTTTTTTTTAATAAGCCGTGCATAAATCAATATACCTAATGCACCAATTATTAAAACCGTAATAATTAAAAATTGGCTCTTATGTAACCAAAATAAAACCTTGTCTATATCATAAGCAAAAATAAAGCCTAAGTAAACCCAAAGCGGTACGCTGATTAATGCCGCTAAACCGTCCATAAGCAAAAATTTCCACAATGGAACTTTCCGGCTTACTCCAGCGGTTAAAAAAATTGGCGCACGAAGACCAGGTAAAAATCTCGCAAAAAATAATATTTTATTTCCATAACGATGAGTTTTTTGCTGCATTTTTAAATATACGCCTGGTGTAATAATTTTACGGATAAATGGCATCCTAGTCACTTTTGGACCTACAAAACGCCCTAAAGAAAACATTACCACATCCCCAATTAATACCCCAGATAAAGCAACAAACATCATTATATATACATTTAAGGGGTATTTAGTTGTCAGGGATAATCCACAAATAATCCCACCAGCAACTAATGTTATATCTTCGGGGATTGGCAGGCCAAAACCACATACAATTAGTACAAAAAACACTGCCACATAACCATATGTAGTGAAAAAATCAAGCAAAAGCTGCAAAATTTCCATTTCAACTCTCAATAACTGCTGCAATGCTATGTGCCCAGCTACTAGCAGTTTGTTTGTCTTTAGCTTCAACCATAATTCGAACCAATGGCTCAGTCCCACTGGCTCTTACTACCAAACGTCCGGTATCTTGCAATGCAAGTGTTGCCTGATTAATTACATCTTTGGCCTTTAGCTGCCAACTAGAGCTTTCATCGTGTAATTTAACATTAACCATTACTTGTTGATACTCTGTATAATCAATTATTTTATCTAAATCCAAACCTAAAATTTTGATTGCAGCTAATATTTGCAAAGCAGAAACTATCCCGTCACCAGTGGTGTGTCTATCTAAACATAAAATATGACCTGAAGCCTCACCACCTAAAGCCCAACCGCGCGAGATTAATTCTTCTAATATATATTTATCACCCACTTTTGTTCTAACTAGCTCAATATTCATTTTGGCTAATTTATGTTCCATGCCTAAATTGGTCATAACCGTGCCAACAACACCAGAAATTACTTTATTTTGAGCTAAAAGCGAACGCAAAATAATATAAATCAACTTATCTCCATTATATTGTCCACCATTTTTGTCAACAAAAAGCACTCTATCCCCGTCACCATCAAAAGCTATTCCAAGATCAGCTTTATTATGCAAAACGGCCTTGACTAAATTTTCCGGATAAGTGGAACCACAATTATAATTGATATTTAATCCATCGGGTTCACAAGCAATTGGTATTACCGTAGCTCCAAGTTCCCTAAATACACTAGG
>JAJFBO010000006.1 GCA_020697025.1 Burkholderiales bacterium | reverse complement strand
TTTTTAGGCTTATGAACTGTTGCTTCAGCTAAAAACTTCATTAATATTACTTCATCCTCGGCTGATACTTTGTCGTTAGCTGATTTACTAATCCCGGCTTTTTCAAACTTTTCTAGTAATTCTGTCTGGGTTACACTGAGTTTTGCCGCAAACTCTTTCATTGATATACTCATTAATACTCCACTCTTGATATTAGTCAAAATAGCCTGAAACTTCTCTGGCTTTTAAAATTAGTTTATTTGCAGTATCTAAATCGATACTTATAATATCTCTTAACTCATCACCTGATAGATCAGCAAAATCATTAATACCTTTTATATTTTCTTCAACTAGTTGCAGCAAAACTTCACGCGAAAATTTAACTACATTAGTTAGCTCTTCTGCCAAATGATCCATTTCATTTTTATGCAGCATATTTTTGGTTAGCAGTTTGGTTTTTGCCCGCTCCTGCAACTCCCTGGCTAAATCTTCATCAAATTCTTCAACATTCATTAATTCAGCTAAATCAACATAGGCAACTTCTTCTAAAGTGCTAAACCCATTACTAATTAAAACTTCTGAAATTTCGTCGTCCACATCAAGAGCACTATTAAATTTTTGAACTAACTCAGAACGTTCATTAACATGCAAAGTTCCTGCTTCTGTCTCACCCAAAATGTCAATAACACAACCAACTAATGCACTTGCCAAACGGGCATTTACTCCATCAGGACCAATTGCCCCGCCTAATTTATCATCTTCAACAACTACCTCAACCGCGCGTTTTTCTTCATCAACAACAATACTTTTTATTTCAGCAGGAGCTAATGCATTCATTGTATAAGTGGCTAAATCTGTATCATAATCTATGATATCAATCTTCTCTCCAGCTAGTTCGGCACTAACACTGTCAACTCTTTGATTGCGAAAACCAATACAGGCGCCTTTTGCATCAATACGTGAATCAGTTGTTGCGACTGCAACTTTTGCCCTGACTCCTGGTTCGCGGGCAATTCCGTAGATTTCCACACGTCCTGATGCGACCTCCGGAATATTACTCTCAAGTAATTTTTTTAAAAACTCGTTGCTTGTACGGCTAATTGACATACGTCCATTTTTAATAATTAAATCATCTTTATTCAGGTAACCTTTTACCTGATCACCCGGCTGTAATACTTCACTTGGGATTTGATCACTTTTCATAATGATAGCTTCAACACGCCCGCAGTCAACAATTGCATTGCCACGCTCAAATTTGCGTACTTTGCCAATAACAACCCCACGATTACGGGATAAATACTCACGAAGCACTACATCACGCTCGGCATCTTTAATCTTTTGTGCAATAATATTCCGTGCAGTTTGAGCAGATACCCGGCCTAAATCAATATTCTCAATTTCTTCTTCAATTACATCACCAATTTCAGCATCACTATACTTTTCAGCGGCGTCACTTAATGATAGCTCTTTATCATCATCATAAAAATCAACATCACTGGTAATTGTCCATTTACGCACTGTTTTATATTTTCCGGTGATACGGTCAACCTTTACTTCAATGTCTGGAAACTCATCATCAAAATTTTTTTTAGTTGCAATTGCCAAAGCTTTTTCCAGGCTGTCAAATACGACTTCTTTATCCAAATTTTTCTCTTTAGCTAATACATCAACTAACAATAAAACGTCTTTACTCACTTGTTGTTTCTCCTAAAATAATCTGTAATATGATGACTAATCATGCAGATTTAGTTTTTTTATGCGATTTTAAATCTGCCCGAAAATCATAAACTAAACGACTACGCACCAGATTATTAAAATCTATAGTTAAAATCTCATCTTTTTCTAATGCTAGTTTTATTATATTTCCTTCAACTGTAATAATCTTACCTTGATAAACTTTTTGTTCATTAATTAATTCACGAAGTTTTATCTTTACAATTTGCCCGTTAAAGCGGATAAAATCTTCTATTTTTTTTAATGGCCGTTCAACGCCAGGAGAAGAAATTTCTAATCTATTATATTCAATTTCTTCAACTAAAAATAGTTTACTTAAGTGATCAGAAACATTTTCACAATCTTCGATCGTTACCCCACATTGCTTGTCAATAAAAACCCGAACTATTTTAGCTGGTGAAATTTCTACATCAACTAACTCATAGCCAAGACCAGGTATGGTTTTTTCTAAAATCTCATTTATATTCATTTGGCCCACGCATAATCTTTGTAACAGCATAACTGCCACAAAAAACATTAAAAAAGTGAGCCTTTAAAGGCTCACTTAAATTTGTAACTATTTTATAATTAAGTATTATATCATTTTCTGCCGGTAAAGTTAGGTTTTTTATTTTTACTATTGAATTTATTATTTAGAAAACCTGACATTTACTCTATCCCCCTAAAAGTTAGAAATCATATCATTTGCTCAAATTTTCATATACTTTAAACTGGCACCGGCCTTTATTAGCTTACTTGCGGTGTAGTATGTTTAATTAATAATGGCACCCCACTTCCATTTACTGAAGCTTCGGTTACTCTTACTATAACTATATCATTATGGGATGGCAGATCAAACATGGTATTAAGAAGCACCTCCTCGATAATTGAACGCAGGCCCCTGGCGCCTGTTTTTCTAATAATAGCTTTTTTCGCAATGGCGGCAATTGCTTCTTCATCAAATTGTAGTTCAACATTCTGCATTTTTAATAACTTTTGATATTGTTTTACCAAGGCGTTTTTCGGTTCGGTTAAAATCCGTATCATACTCTCTAAATCCAGCTCTTCCAAAACAGCATGGATCGGAAGCCGTCCAATAAATTCGGGTATTAAACCAAAGCGGACCAAGTCATTTGGTTCTGCCTCTTTTAAATAAAAATTTTTATTGGCAGCATCATCTTTGGATACAACGCTTGCTGCAAATCCAATACCAGATTTTTGAGTTCGCATTTGTATGATTTTTTCTAAACCATCAAAAGCTCCGCCACAAATAAATAATATATTACTGGTATCTAATTGAAGCATTTCACGCCCAGGATGCTTACGTCCCCCTTGCGGAGGCACATTGGATACAGTACCTTCTATTAACTTAAGTAACGCCTGTTGCACGCCTTCACCAGAGACATCCCTGGTTATTGATGCATTTTCTGACTTACGTGCAATTTTATCAATTTCGTCAATATATATAATTCCATGTTGAGCTTTATCAATATTGAAATCACAATTTTGTAATAAACGAACCAATACATTTTCTACATCATCACCTACATACCCAGCTTCAGTTAAAGTTGTTGCATCAGCTATAGCAAAAGGTACATGTAAAAATCTGGCTAAAGTCTGCGCTAATAAAGTTTTACCTGAACCAGTTGGCCCAATTAATAAAATATTGCTTTTATTTAGCTCGCATTCATCTTCTGTAGTATCATAAATTCGTTTATAATGATTAAATACCGCAACTGACAGGACTTTTTTGGCCTGTGTCTGACCAATAACATATTTATCCAATTCAGCATTTATTTCATGCGGAGTTGGGATTGGCAGGTCAATCAGGGCAGAATCAGTATCAGCTTCATCAGGGCTTGATTTTAGAATTAAAGTGCATTTTTCTATGCACTCGCTGCAAATGCTTCCGTGGTCACCCTCAATTAAATGTAGCACTTCTTTTTCAGATTTGCCGCAGATAGAACATTTTTTTCCTAACATAAATTAATATTCCTAATATAAAAAAGATTATAGTATTAACACTATACCATATAAATTTAATGAGAAATACAAAGCAATAGCAATATTATTAATCTGTAGTTAAATGGCCTGGATACCAGTACGTTGTGTTCTATTAGTCCACACCGCGTCAATCAGACCATAATCTTTTGCTTCTTCAGCGCTCATAAAATTATCACGATCAGTATCTCGTTCAACCTGTTCTTCTGTTCTACCTGTATGCCTGGCCAATAACTGGTTAGCCTTACGTTTAGTAAATAAAATATTTTTTGCTAAAATTTCGATATCTGAAGCTTGAGCGGCACCATTCATCCCACCTAATGGCTGATGGATCATAATTCGTGAATTAGGCAAGGCAAAGCGCTTCCCCTTTTGTCCGGCAGATAATAAAAACGCTCCCATACTGCATGCCTGGCCTATGCATAAGGTATTTACATCACATGATATAAAATTCATTGTATCATAAATTGACATCCCGGCTGAAACGGAACCACCAGGTGAATTTATATAAAAATAAATATCTTTATCGGGGTTTTCTGCTTCAAGAAATAACATTTGGGCTACTACTATATTAGCAGTTTGATCATTTACTTCACCCACTAAAAACACTATACGATCACGCAAAAGCCTTGAATATATATCAAATGACCGCTCACCTTTTGCACTTTGTTCCACAACAACAGGAACATAATTATTCATTTCTATCATTATTGTCCAATCTTTTTATTTAAAGTTCTTGAGAAAATAGACCTGTCTTCATACTGAAAATCATAAATTGCTTTTACCTGAGGCGCAAATCTTGGATCGGATTGCAACTGTTTGGCAAATTGATCTTTAAAGTAAGGATAACCATGCGCTAATATATTTGCATAATGTGTAGAGCCAGCCTCATCTCCAAGCATTTTATGAGTAATAATCTGTTTAAAGATAACTCCCGGATAAGGCAGCAAATTACCCATCATATCAGCATATTTCATTTGTTCATCTACTTTTAATGCAGCATTGGTTTGCGAGCTGCCTGGCATATTATATGCATCTAATACCATTAAGGCTGGAACTGCCCACATCTGGCTGGCATCAATAACGTATTTTAACTGATTAACATTATTAATATAATCATCAGCATCTTTGGGAACCTGGGTATAAGTAACCAATTGATTATATACCGGAATTGTTATAACAGCAGACCATATAAAACAGATAAATAAAAAACCCGTAATAATACGTATAATTTTATTATTTTCCAGCATAAAAACAGGCCTGTCAATTGATAACAATAAAATAATATACATTAGAAAATACGCATACCACAATGGATACTGAAATAAGCCCTGGGCAAATATTGTCAACATAATAAATGAAACAAATAATGTTGCATGATTATTAAAATTTTTAAACATTTTATATAATGTATATATAACGCCATAAATTATAGTTATTCCAAAGCCGATAATACCAGTTTCAGCCAATATATTTAATGGAGTATTATGACTGTGTGTATATAATGCCTGATTTGCCGGTATATAACTAAATCTTGGGTCAGTAAACATAATATCAATTGCAGCCTTTGGATACTGGAACCAGCCAACTCCAAATAGTGGGTGCGCCATAAATATTACAATATCCTTATACCACTCATAAAATCTTCGATAAGTTGACTGATTAATATTACTTGCAGTAAACCGGTATAGTCCGGAAGTAGCATCTTTTGCTGGTATAAAAATTTCAATAATTTTTGGTAAAATTGCTTCAACTAATATTAATGAAATAATTAATCCTAATATCATAATCAAGATCCGTTTATTGATTAAATGTTTCTCATTATTCTTACGATTAATCAAAGCAAACATACCGGTCATTACTAAGGCGAATATAAAAAATACAAATGGTATTCTGGAGGTAGTCGCACTTAGAATAACAATAAAAAATAATTCGTAAATAATAAATACAGCTTTATTCACCTCTTTAATAAAAAACAGATAAGCCAGTGCAAATACACCCATAGTTATAAAGTCTACATAATCATTTTTTTGGCCGAGATTCCCAAATACGTTATCATCACGGTTACTTACATATAAAATTGCATCTTTAAAATTCGCAGCCTGGCCTGTATACTGTAAAAAGCCATAAATAGCTTGTATAGTTGTACCAATAACTATTGCCCAGGCAATCATTTTGAATAACTGATGTTGTTTTTCTTCATCACTTCCAATATATGACGTTATGCCAATAGATAATGACATTCCCACCAAAAATTCAATTGCAATATCTATATTTATGCCAGAGAAGTGTACATTAACTACCCAGATTTGGATAATTAAAAAGATAATAAATAAGCCGCAAGCTATCCCAGCATTTGAAATAGCAATTTGTTTTGCGCGAAGTATCAATAAAAGTGCCACCAGGCATGAAAGACATAGGGCTAAGAGCTCAGAATAAAACTTTGTTATTGGAAAATAACTATACGGAATTAAAAAAGGCGCTGTAAATAAAGCAATTAAGCTTAAAAAAATTAACTTGTCTAAAATTTTATACTGCATATGAATATGTGCTCCATTTATTTATTTAAAATTTTTTATTTTTCTGATTGCCAAAAGGCATACCATGGTAAAGTTTTATATTTCCAGGGTTTAGTCAAATATTTACTTCGCGGAAAATTTATAGCCAAAATTTTAAGTGTATCGACACTTAATTTTTGAATACCAAGTTTGTGATATGCTACAACCTGTATTGCCAAGGCCTCTTCTACATAAGGAGTATTCGGGTAATTGATGATTACGCTTTGTGCTCTGCCAATTGCCGCCAAATATGCTTTAATACTCATATAATAACGTGAACGATAAATCTCGCCACGGGATAAAGCGTTGACTAGCCGGTTGATTTTATCTTTTGCATCTGGAGCAAATTTGGAATTGGGGTATGTAGCAACCAAAGTACTAAATGCTTTATATGCTTCTAGCACACCTTTTGGATCACGCTCGCTTAAATCCTGGCCTGAAAAGCGCGACATTAGCCCATTATCATTTTTATAGTTAATATAACCTTTCAGATACAGCGCATAATCCATATTTATATTTGTCGGATAAGTACTTATAAACTGATCAACTGTTGGCAATGCAAGCTCAGATTTATCATCTTGATAATAGGCATACGCCAAATCAAGCAATCCCTGTTGAGAATATACACCATATGGATACGTTGCTTCTAAAACCCTATACAATTTAATTGACCGGCTATAATTATGATTAGCCAGCTCAGAATTTGCCTCAGAATAAAGCTTTTGCACCGTCCAACCTTTAGTTTCGGCACGCACCGGATCATCGCTATCTGAACATGACATTATAAAAAGTGTTAAAATAGCAAGTATTAACAAACGAATATATGAAAACATTATGAAAACCGAATTCCCAAATAACAATATTGACGGCATTGAGCCATACTTTATCACAATACCAACTAGTCTTGCCGGATCCAGAATTGACGCAGCTCTAAGCGAGATTATACCAGAATTATCCCGCAGCGTAATTACTAATTGGTTAAAGGCTGGTGCAATCCTAATTGATGGCAAAGCGCCAAAACCTAAAGACCGGATACTTGGCCTTGAAAAGGTATTTATTTCCCCTATACTTAGTGAGGATAAGCGCGCCTTTGCTCCAGAAGCCATTGATTTAGAAGTCGTTTATAGTGATGAACATATAATTGTAATTAATAAACCTGCAGGATTAATTGTTCACCCAGGTAATGGCAACTGGAGTGGTACTCTCCTTAATGGTCTGCTCCATCACTTTCCTGAATTAAAGCATATCCCTCGGGCCGGAATTGTTCATCGCCTGGATAAAGATACTTCGGGACTTATGGTTGTTGCGCGCACAACTTTAGCGCAATTAAGGCTTGTTGAACAACTGCAAAATCGAACAGTATCCCGAATATATCGGGCAATAGTGGCCGGGCATCCTCCACAAAATGGCACAATTAATAAAAATGTCGGGCGTGATTTACATAATCGCACTAAAATGGCAGTTTTAGCAGTTGGTGGAAAAGAGGCAATTACCCACTTTCGTACATTACAATATTTTAAAGAATTTAGCTATATTGAGTGTAAACTAGAAACCGGACGCACCCATCAAATACGAGTACATATGAAGTCCATCCATCACCCATTAGCCGGTGACCAAACTTATGGTAATAATAAAGTTAACTATCCGGCAGGTGTAGCTGATGCAATTATTAGTTTGAATAGACAGGCTCTTCATGCACTAAAACTTAGTTTTATCCACCCTGAAACCCTAGAAGTAATGAATTTTACTTCCAAGATGCCAGAAGATATACGTTTTTTATTGCATGAATTACAATATGAATATAAACCAGATGATAATAGCTTAGATGATTACGACGATGGTAACTGGGAAGTTTTATATGCCAATGAGTAGCTTTATTTATCCAAAGTGGAACGCTCCAACCAGAGTTAAAAGTTTAATTACTACCCGTCTTGGTGGAGTTTCAGCTTGTCCTTTTGACACATTTAATCTGGGAACACATGTTGGTGATAATTTGGATAGTGTATTGCAAAATCGACAGCTATTAGCCTCTATCATTCCTAATGAACCCTTTTGGCTTAACCAAACTCACAGTAATAATGTAATATGTCTTGATGATATGCTACCAAATATTAATAATGTTTTAGATTATGATGCTAGTTTTACCTATCAAAAAAATAAAGTTTGTGTTGCTATGTCAGCAGATTGTATCCCGATACTTTTAACAGATAAAAAAGCAAGCTTTGTAGCTGCTATTCATGCTGGCTGGCGCGGAGTTGAAAATAATATTATCCATAAAACAATAAATAATATAGATATGTGTGGTAGCAAGATAATAGCATACATTGCACCAGCTATTTGTAAAGACCATTTTGAAGTTGGGCCGGAAGTCTTTGACATATTTATGCTTCAGGATAAAAATTATGAGGCTTTTTTTACAAAAAAAAATGACGGGAAATTTAACTGTGATTTAACCGCCATAGCAAAACAGCAATTATTGAAACTGGGATTATTGGAACAAAATATTTTTTTATCTAATATGTGTACTTATTGTAATGATGAGCTATTCTTTTCCTACCGTCGTGATGGTATAACCGGACGAATGGCTAGTCTAATTTGGCTTACTTAATATACAAGCTTACTGCCTTTTATGTTTTCCCAATCAATCATACTTTGCCTAACAAGTTACTTTCTATTAAAATAAATACCCAAAAATTTTTAACTGTGTTATATTATCTTCCTTCAAGTTTGATAAATGATATCCATAAAAGATAAAACATATTTTTTATGAATATATATAAGATTTGAACCTTTAATTTATAAGCAAACTAGAATATTATAAAAAAATATTTTTTTAAATAAATATAAATAATATTTAAATTGAAACATAAAATTTTTGGAGTACAAAATACTAATGAAATATAAACTTAACAAACTTAGATGGGTGGCAGTGAACTTAGTGCTTTCAACTACAGCATGTACAACTGGTAACAATGTGGGCGGTAATTCAACAAATTCACTTAATACTACAAATAATAATTATTTAAATGCTGCAAGCACCCAAGTTGAAAAACAAGGTGAAATCCCTGGTGATGTGGGTTATGCATTTGATGATCGTACTGGTATGAGCAAAGCAGTAAATTGCTTGGTTAATGCCGGCGATCCTAGTGCGATTGTATTATCAACCCCTAAACTTACATTAGACTTTACAAATACTGTTTCTGCAGCAGATATTGGTGTTCTATTTAATGAAGGTATTAGTGGAAATGCAGATTTTGGCCTTTTTTCAATATCACCAGCAGCTATATATACAAGAGCTCGTATGCTTAATCAACGAACTATTGATTTTAACTATGTTCAAACTTTATCAGCTGATGCAACCTTTACTGTAAAAGGAACTGGAAGTAGTATATTAAGTGCGGATGCTCAAAATATATTGGCTCAGGGCAATGATGCATTTACACAGGTTTGTGGAAATTCTATTATACTAAGTAGTAAAAAAGGAGCTGTATTAGAAGCAACTTTAACTATAAAGTTTGCAAATGCAGCGAAAAAAAGACAATTTGAACAAGAAACCGCTGGTTCAATTTCTGGAATAGAATCTATTGTTAGTGCTTTTAAAAAGTCCGAGCAAACTTCAACCCGTGGAGCATTCATTGGAATATCTATATATCAACTTGGGGGCGATCCTACTAAAACACATGAAATATTTAATGGTTTAGTTTGCGATGTTGACAATCTAGATTCTTGCCAACAAATAGTTAAAAATCTAATTAACTACGCTAACAACGACTTCCAAACTGGTGTGAATTTCAAAGATCCAAGTACACTATATACATATAAATTTAAGTCTAAACAATACTCAGAGTTAGGCTTAAAAGTGACCTTAGACCCGTTGACAGCTGATGAGCAAGCTGCAAAAAACTATTTAACCACATCCGTTATCAAGGATAGACAAATGTTAGCTTATCTTAATACATATGTAAAACAAGTTTTCTTTAATACTTATGTAGATTATGTAACGCAATCTAATGTGTTTAAAGCTATAACAGACTATTCGTCGATAATAGATTATTATGATGACATTCGTAATAGCACCGTAATTATCGATTCATGCTATGATGATACTAATAATATTAATACTAAATGTATATTGGCAGCTAAACAAATAAAAATTATGCGTAGTAAATTTCAGGCATCAATAGCTCTGGCAAATAACTTGGCAACAGTAATGGATATGAATAGTCCGATTGGAGAAATAGTGTTTATACCAGTTAACGTGGTTGATAGCAGTGTTGGAAATATCCTTAATAATGTAACTGGCATCTATGTTGCATACTTACCCAAAATACAAGCATTATCATCCGAGTGTAATATAGATTCATCAACCGACTATGAATATTTTAAAACTTACTTTCCACAGTATGGTAGTAAATCTCTTTACTGTGTTGATGATCCATCGATAGTTCCAGGAGTTACTAATTTCTTTGTTAATGGTTTTGGAAATAGAAATTATCAAGGTATTGCCGGACATATGGTAAATAGTGTAGAAACACTTTATCCAGCTGGGCCAGATGGGAACATACAGTATTCCTATTCTGATAGTTCAGATTTTAAATATAACCCAATTTAGAAAATATAAACCATTATATTGGGTTTGTGTTGAAACCTCTAACACAAACCCTTTCTAATTATTACATATTCTTCTAATACAACAATAATCTATACTTCATATTACTCAAAAGTAATGTAAGCAAGAATTTCCTAATCACGCTCTTTACCTACAGCTAGAGCTTGATTAAATTTAGCCCGGTCGAGCTTCTTTTCCCATGTCGCAATTACTACAGTAGCAACACTGTTACCTATTAAATTGGTAGTGCTACGCAGTTCACTCATAACTTTATCAATACCCAGTAATATACCAATAGTGACAACCGGAATTTTACCATGCATAACGCTTAATGTTCCGGCAAGCACAATAAACCCCGCACCACTAACGCCAGCAGCTCCTTTACTAGTTGCCATTAATACACCAATAATGAATAAATATTCGGTCCAGGAAAGACGGATATTAAAAGCGTGACATAAAAATGCGATTACCATTGCCAAATAAATATTTGTTCCATCAAGGTTAAAACTATAGCCTGCTGGAATTACTATACCAACTACTGACTGCTCTACCCCACTTTTAGTTAATTTATTCATAATAGGACCTAATGCACTCTCACTTGATGATGTAGCAAAAACCAAAATTATCTCATCTTTGATAAGGTTTAAAAATTTTAGTATACTAAATCCATTAAGTTTAGCTATAATACCTAATATTACCAGAATAAAAAAGACACATGTCCCAAACATAGCTAAAACCAGACCAAACATTTGTAGTAAAATATTAATACCAAATTCGCCAATCATAAAAGCCATAGCAGAAAATGCAGCAACTGGTGAAAATAACATCACAACCGATAAAATTTTAAACGCAATATGTTGGAGATTTTTTATAGCTTTGCCAACACTATTCCTAAATTTGCCACCAAAATAAAATAGTATAAACCCGGATACAATAGCCATAAATAATACTTGTAGTGTATTGCCTGTAATAAATGGTGTTATTGGGTTATGCGGGATTACATTTAAAAGTATTTGGCCAATTTCGGTACTTTTATGAGTAGTGTGAATATATTTAGCGACCAGACCTGGATCCATCCTGGCAACAGATAAGTTCATATCATGGCCAATATCCAGCAGTTTAGCCGAACACAAGCCAAGAACCAAAGCAATCGTTGAGAAAGCTTCAAAATAAATAAACGACTTTAACCCAATAGTGCCTAATGATTTTAGGCTACCCATACCAATTATCCCGGATATTACGGTTAAGAAAATAATTGGCCCGACCAAGATGCGAATTATCTCGATAAAATGATCTATTAGGGGTTTACACGCCTTGGCCTGGACCGGACTAATTGCACCAAAACAAATCCCCATAAGCATAAATATTAAAACCCAGAACCATAAGCTTAAAAACCATTTACGTTTTTTCATAAAAGCCTAAATTATATATATTTGGATTTGAACAACTGTTTAGTCAGGATATCTTCTCATCTTTTTAGTATTAGGCATTATAAAAATGTTGTTTGACAATCTCGCTTACTGCACTTAAATTTGCAGAAGAATCTATCGCCATATTTGGGCGAAGTAATACTTCATTTAATTTATCTGGTATCGGTAAATCTATTCCTAAAATTGGCTCGATAACTGTCTCAAATTTACTTGGATGCGCCGTAGAGACTATTATCCATTTATCTGTATTATTATCTAAACAATGCTCACGTACATATATAGCAGTTGCAGTATGCGGGCAAATTATAACCTTATATTGTTCATAAGTAGATTTAATCGTCTGCCTGATTTGCGTGTCATTAACACTATAAGCACTTACATTAGCTACAAAGTTGGCAAAATCCGGGTATAATTTATGTAAACGCTCAAAATTGCTGGGATTACCCACATCCATTGCATTTGCCAAAGTCGCAATACTTGGTTTAGGCGTAAATATTCCACTTTTTATAAATTCAGGAATAACACGGTTAGCGTTCGTAGATAATACTATCTTTTCGATAGGAAAACCCATGCTTTTAGCAAAATAAGCAGCAGTTGCATTACCCAGATTTCCTGTTGGTATTACCAAATTTACTGCTTGTCTCGTTTGCAGGTGTGAATGATAACTGGTATAAGCATAATAGGTCATTTGTGGTAATAATCGTCCCAGGTTGATACTATTTGCACTACTAATATGTGCCGTATTATGCCACCATTCATCAGAAAAAGCCTCTTTAACTATACTTTGGCAATCATCAAAAGTTCCATCTAGCGCAATGGCAATGACATTATCATTATATGTAGCTATTTGCTGCTCTTGTCGTTTAGATATCTGCCCTTTTGGAAATAAAACAACAATATTTACATTAGATTTACCATAAAAAGCATTGGCTACAGCAGAACCAGTATCGCCTGAGGTTGCAACCATAACCGTAATTTTTTTATCCCCAGTAATTTTAGCTAACTCATTCATTGTTTCAGCTAAAAACTGTGCACCAAAATCTTTAAATGATAAAGTTGGACCATGATATAATTCAAGTATTTGCGTCTTATTATCTAATTTAGTTA
>JAJFBO010000180.1 GCA_020697025.1 Burkholderiales bacterium | reverse complement strand
CCATGAGTTTTATTTGCAACGCACTGCAATTATGAAATATTTTGAGTACCATAATTGGAACAGCCAAAAGCATAAATTAATATTGGCTACTGAATTGGAATCAATTGTAAAACGAGATACAGCAACAACATTTATTTTAACTGAAACTCTATCATTTTTGCGGTTTAAGAAGATAATCCGTCCAGGTTATACTACTTTGCAAGATTTAATATCTGAAGCACTAAACAAAGAGCGCCAAAGACTTGGTAAATTATTAAGTGCAAAGGTATCGACTGAAATGCAGAAACAACTAAATGTATTGCTTTCAACTGATAATATGATATCTGAGCTGGCCGCACTAAAACAAGACGCCAAGGATTTTAAATACAGAATTATGCAGGCAGAATGTGGCAAGCTTGAAACATTACGACCACTATACCGATTAGCCAAATCCATATTGCCATCATTATCAATTTCACAACAAAATATTAATTTGTATGCTGGCTTGGCTCATTTTTATACTGTATACGAACTACGTGAATTCAAACCAGAACAAAGAAATTTATATTTACTGTGTTATTCTTGGCAGAGATATCAAAAGATTACTGATAATTTGGTTGATGCATTTTGTTACCACATCAAGCATTTTGATGATAGCATTAAGTCTAGCCTAAATAATCATAAATTGAGCACTTATAAAAAACAAAAAAAGCATGCTAAAAAAGTTGCAAAGTTGTTGGGGTTATTCACCGATGATGCTTTTGATGATAAAGATCCTTATGGCAAAGTCCGTAAAAAAGCATATAAAATTTTGCCCAAAGAGCAAATTGAAGCATTGGTAGCAGAATATACGCAATTAAATAAATCAGAGCAAGAGCAGCGTTGGAAAATATTTGATAAAAACGGGTACCGATTTAGAAAAAATCTGCGACCATTATTCTTACAGCTAAATTTATCCAGTAATGACAAAGATGATCCCTATATTCAGGTGATAGAATTATTGAAGCAACGATTTAATAACCAGCAAACAATCCCAGTTAAAGAGCAAAAAATACTGAATATTATCCCTGAACGCTCAGAATCATATTTACTCAATAATTCATCTGGTGGTAACGTTGCAGTTAATGCTGACAGATTTGAATACTGGCTCTATCAACAATGTAGAGAAAAGCTTCTGGCTGGAGAGCTTTATCTTGAAGATAGTGCTTCACATCGTAGTTTTGATGCTGAATTATTGTCACCTGAAGCTGAATTAGAAGCTTTATCTAAGTTGAACCTCCCAATATTCCATAATTCTTGTGATAAAACACTTGATAAACTAACAACAGAATTAGAAGATCTATGGTATATTTTCAATAAAAAGCTCAAAAAAGCTGAATTTAAACACTTGGAGTACGACAAGGATAATCAAGAAATCTTAGTTAAGAAACCGCCAGAAGATAGTACTGAAGAAATTCAAGAACAATTTTATAATCAAGTCTCACCAAGTAATATTATTAATGTATTTCAATTCGTCAATGAGAAATGTAAGTTTTTGAAAGCATTGACACCACTACAATCACGTTATGCCAAAAAGATACCCAATGACAATGAATTATTTGCTGTTATTATGGCTCAAGCTATGAACCACGGGCTAAATGTTATGGCTGATATTAGCAATATATCCTACCATACGCTCCAGTACAATTATAAACAGTACTTTAGAGAAAGCACCTTACGAAAAGCTAATAGTATTATTAGTGCTGCTATATCTAAATTACCAATCTTTAGATATTATCAAGCAGGTTTTGACATGCGGTTTGCAGCTGTTGATGGTCAAAAATTTAGTGTAAAAACCCCAACTACAAAGGCTCGGTATTCAAAAAAATATTTTGGTAGAGGTCGTGGCGTAGTTGCATATACGTTATTATGTAACCATATTCCGCTACATAGTAAAGTTATTAGCGCCCACAACCACGAAAGTCACTATGTTTTTGATATGATCTACAATAATGAGTCAACAATTTACCCAGAAGTTATAACTGGTGATATGCATAGTATTAACAAGGCTAATTTTGCAACGTTATATTGGTTCGATATACAATTTAATCCGAGATTCACGAATTTAGCAGCTGAAATTAAAAAAGTGAGTTGCACCAAAGATAATGGTGCATATGCCAATTTCTTAATAAAACCAACGGACAAGATAGATATTGAGTTGATTAAATCTGAATGGAGTAATATACGAAGAATAATGGTTACTCTTGCCCAGAAAGAAACAACTCAACATCTCTTTATCAAAAAATTATGTTCATATTCTCCATCCAATAAAACAAGAAAAGCACTATTTGAATTTGATAAGTTGGTACGCAGTATTTATACCCTTAAATATACAATGGATCAAAAGCTTCAGCGAAATGTGCATCGCTCACAGAATAGGCTTGAAGCTTACCACCAACTAAGATCTGTAACGGCTCAGGTTGGAGGTAAAAAAGAGTTAACGGGTCGTACGGATATTGAGGTTGAAATTAGTAATCAATGTGGCTGGTTGCTTGCTAATGCAATTATTTATTATAATTCTGCAATATTAAGTAAATTATTGGAAATTTACCAAAAAGATAAGAACGAAGCATGTTTTACAAACTTGCTAAAAGTATCACCAGTCGCTTGGCAACATATTTATCTTATTGGTAAATATCTATTTGAAGAACAGGAATCAGGAATTGACTTGGTTAGTGTACTATCACAGCTGATAAACCAAGATAACAGAATGGCTGCGGCTTAACTCAGACGTTTCGAGGTTTCCGGCTTGCAACCCCTAATACAAGAGTTAGAAAGGTATTTGCGAAAAATAATGAAGCATTATACATTACAAATGCCACAACTGGTGAACAAACTCCCGCCACAGGCGGGGCTACTTTTACGAAAGAGGAATTAGTCGATACTGAACAGTTTATAAAATTATATGCAGCAGGTATCAAACATATTGCAAACCTTAGCACAGCAGGTTTTAAAATTTTTCAACTTATTTACTTATTAATGTTAGAAAGTCCAAACAATGATAGGCTTATAATTGACTTTCATGAACTCGTAGCTATAAAAAAATTCGACCAATCGCAGAAAACATTTATACGAGGAATTAACGAGCTATTAGAGAAGGAGATTATTTACCAATCTATGACACCTAGTGTATATTTTTTAAATATGAACCTTTTCTTTAATGGCGACCGTATAACAAGAATACAATCATATAAACTTAAAAAGAAAGAATCAGACGTGCAGCCAGATTTATTAGCCGGGTTACAGGATAATTCGGACGAATAAAAATTTAAAAACAGTGTAAAATACCGGAAGCTTTATAGAAATATAAAGCTATGGCCACATCCTTACGGATTGTGAGCCAATTCCGTAAGGTGTGAATAAGTAACTTTTTAAGTGAAAGGACACACCATGTTAAGTATCCTCTTAACTGCGGTGGGTGTTTTTTTCATGAAAAAAGCCGGACTGACCATTACAATTACAATCCGGCTTCATAGAATGAAGAAACACCAACACGGTAAACCGCATTAATTATTTACCGTATGGGTAGGGTGTTTGCGCACCCTATTCTTCTAACAATATTGTAACCCACTCCTAACCCAGATGTCAAGCCCAGCAAAATTTTTTTCACCTGGTTGGCCACAAACCTGGTTGGCCACAAACCTGGTTGGCCACAAACCTGGTTGGCCACAAACCTGGTTGGCCACAAACCTGGTTGGCCACAAACC
>JAJFBO010000179.1 GCA_020697025.1 Burkholderiales bacterium | reverse complement strand
AGATAGATAAAAATTACGTACTATGCTAATCAACAAAGCATATATAACTTGATATATTGTTGTTAAACGATTGCTATGTTTTAAATATAAAAATCTACTGATTAATGAATCTTTTAATATATAAATAATTTTTACATGTTTAGGAATTTGATCTAGCAAAATTTCATGCTCATACATTTTGACCCCAATGACAAGAGTAACTGTATAGTCATTGGCAGAATAAACCCGGATATACTCTAGCAGAGAGGTTTCTACTCCGCCCATTAAAAACATATTTATATAAAATGCAATATTCTTTTTCATATTTCAATCTTGGAGATAATTGTCAAAAGAATACTATGGCAAGTATTTGTCTTCATGCCCTAAACCTGCCAGGGCCAGAATAATAAATATGAAAGCCATGCCAGTAATATTATCAATAAAAAATGAATTTTCAATTGATGCTAGTGTATAACCAAGAAGCAAAGATAAGCCCATACATCTATAATAAGTATTAAACGTCAAAAAGGTAACCAAACAACAAAATAGCATGTAAATAAATGCAATCATGCCTACTATTCCGGTTTCAACCCCAACCCATAATATATCTCGATGCGGATTCGCAGTTATTGGTTCATGTCTATTTGCATTTAATTCTTTATATACAGTACCAAAACTGCCTGTCCCGTAGCCAAGCATAGGCCTGGCTCGTATTAGACTCTCACTTTGGCGATGGAATTCTTTGCGTGCCCCAAAACTTGTCCAATGATTTCCATGCTGGTATTGATTAATATCGAATTGATAATCTTTTATTCCTTTTTGTATAACTGGAGATAACCATAAAAAAGGAGAAATTATCAGCATAATTATTGATAACATTATTACCCCTTTTAATCTGAAACGATATATAATTAAAAAAGCATCCATCGCAATTAACATAATCTGGCCAGTACGTCCATTTACTACAAATATAATATCTACAAAACAAATCAGGTATGCCAATAAAAAACCGGCTTTTTGGTATTTATTATAATTATTATCAAAAAAATTCCATAATAAAAATACACTTACAACCGCTAAAAATGCATTATGTAATATATGGCCATGAAATACTACCCAAGTTTGATCCCATGTACCATATAAAATCTGTTTCTTGAATATAAATGATATTAGAGATAAAACAGCACTTAGCACAGCCCCAATAACAAATCCTTTAAGTAGCAGCATTGCAGATTTTTTATTGTAGAAAGCTATTAAAAATAGTGGTGCTAAAAGGTAACCAATAATACGAATTAACATTGTTATAATAAAATGTGGTGATGCACTACTCCATATAGTCCCAAAAACAAAAATTGAATAAAATAATAACATTCCTATAATAAGCTTATTTTTAATAACTTTTTTTAGGAGCAGGTAAAAATCTGATTTAAATAATACTAAAATAGCTATTAATACATATGAAATTGTCATAACCGATGTAGAAACACATATAGTTATACCAAGGATAAAGCATAACAATGGAATAAATTTATTTTCAATAAGTTTAATCATTAAAAACCTGTTCTTTCATTATAAAATATGTTTCGAATACTTCGTTGTTTAAATTTTTATTTAAAATAACTAATTAATATATCAGTAACTAATACGTGATTTTAGCAGGTTTTAATAATTCATTCTGTATTTGTTATAAAAAGATTTATTAATATGATATAATAAATACCAATTCATTTATATACGAGATGTTAAGCCCTTCCTCAGGCATCGCTAAACTTACTCATATCTTAAAAAAATAATTAAACAGCTCGAAGAAGAATGCAGGCAGAAATTTGCTGTAATTCTATCCATAACCGATTTATCAGGCCGCGCTTTTTCCGGGCAAATTATTGAAGCATTTTGGTATTTAGTTAGTCATACCAAACCTCTAGACGTACAAGTTATATATATTATTAACCACAACTACGGAAATTCCGTATTGAAATTTTTCCTGAATTATTCTACAATAGGATCAGTAAAAATTTGAAATTTAGAATATATATTTATTGAGGATTAAAATGAAAAAAACAGCTTTATTTTGTGGATTGATTTCTACATTATACTTACCTTTCCAGGTATTTGCAGATAAACTGGGAGAAAACGAGACTAAAGAAAATTATACATCCCAAAAAATTATTTACACTGGAGTAGTATGCGGGTCTGGCCTTAGTGGTGGAGGCCTATGGAATAGAGATTATGTCGGGACTGGCATAGGTTTTTCAATAACTGGAAATAAAACTGAAGCAGTCAATAATGCAAATAATGATGCACATAATAATAAACGTACAACTAGACCAATTCCAAAAAATGCAGGATGTGTTCCAAAAAGTATTGAGGCTAACCCTAATCAGTGGTTTTGTGGGCTTGAGGACTTTAGATCGGAGTACATAGGTACAGCTTACCCAATATCAAATTTTATCGACAAGCTATTTGCCGTAGCAGATACAAAAGAGGCCTGTCAAGCGAAACTGACAGCCAGTCAAAACAGCCTTATATGCAATCAGCCTAATACTGGTAACTATTGTATTTCAAAAGAACAATTTGCTTATCTTATATCTTATATTTCTCCTGCTGATGTAAAAGCAAAAATTAGTTCTACTCTTACTAAACCGGTTATGAAAATGTATCCCAGCAATAGTCCTAAAGAATTTATAAATGGCTTTATTGATAATTATAAAGGAAGTGATGTGGCATATACCTGTTGGTATAGCAATAATCCTGAAGGAAAGTACATTAAAATTACCGATGGTAGTTGTATAATGATGCCGGGTGAACCTGATTTTGTTATACATCCTAATCTTTTAAAAGATAAAGGCTGGATTAGAATTCAAGCTCAATTACTTAGTTTTCAAGATAACGGAATCAATAAGGATAATCCTCTTACTGCGTTTTCAGAGCCAAAATTTTTTGGCTGTAATAATCCAGGAGATGTTAATTGTACTCCTGAAGAAATCCCGAATCCACCTCCAGCAAATGACCCTGTTACCAACTCAAAGCTAATCATACCTAAAATAAAAATGATTTCTTATAGAAAAAATTCATTAAAATATGGTATCATAAATGGACTTGATGCTTCTGGAAGTAAAGTCAAGTATAGCTGTGTAATCATGGAAGATGGAAAACCAGTTGATACTAACTGTATAATTACACCGGAGCAACAAGATACATTAAATTTTAGTATCCCTGATATTTCATTAGAAGGAAAATATATTGCAATTAAAGCTCAGAGAGTGCATACTAAGGGAATTAATGATGGTGTGAACCCGGATAACCCTATTACAAAATTTTCAAATGCAATATTATTAAAATTTGAAGATGTAAATGATTGTTCTTACTCAGATAAGCTAAATTCATTAGATGGAACTTTTTGTTATTCACCTCCCAGGGCAGCGTGTACTGCACCACTGGCATCAGATTTAAATATTCTCTTTCGCCAAAGTGATTGGTACATTGTAACACAATTTAAAAGTAGCAGAAGCGCAACTACATCATTAAAACTCACAAAATATGATTATACTCCAGTATCCGTAACAAATGAGGGCTCTGGTTATTTTTCTGCTTTGGACATAGTTAACAAGGAAGATCCAACTCAATATTACGACTATTTTGCATATAATGTATGTGAAAAAGGTGAAATTAGCCCGCCTTGTGCAATTAGGGTATATAAAAACCCTAATCAAAAACCAGATATTTGCCATAACATTGCCAGATAGTTTAAAGTAATA
>JAJFBO010000178.1 GCA_020697025.1 Burkholderiales bacterium | reverse complement strand
CCTAGATATCCATGCTTTAATGTATAAGACCTTAAACACTGTTTCACCAACATTTTATAATGTAATTAGAGGTAATATTTTTATTAGTACCAGACTAGCTAAGCTTGTAGATGTAAAGGCTAATACTGGAGAAATTGCGTCAAAATCTAAAGAATCCATTAAAGTAAAAACATTTGCCAAGTTTAATAATAATTATTTACTAAATGAACAATTATTAGTAATGTCTAGATCAACCATGATAAGCGAACTTATTCTTATATGCAAAATTGTTGGAGTTCATTTCCCAATTATAAATACTAAATAAATAGAGCTTAATTAGCAATGTTCAACTTTATAAATAGGTGGTATAATTCACAAAGAATTCAAAATATATAATTCCAATATTTTAGGATGCATACAATGAATAATGTTATAACCAAACCACAAAGCAAAAATGAAATGATTGATTTATGCTTTTCACGAATGATCGGGCTTGTAACTAGGGAAGACCTGATTAACTTGTCTAATATAAGAGTTGCTATCGGTGGGTGTGGCGGTGTAGGATCATTCCATGCTCTCAATTTGGCCAGAATGGGCGTTGGTAATTTTAATCTTGCAGATTTTGATGAATTTGATTATGTAAATATTAGTAGACAAGGTGCAGCCTATTTTTCTACCATTGGTCAAAATAAAGCATTTGCCTTAAAAAATCAAATTTTAGATATCAACCCATTTGCAGAAGTAAATATTTTTGAAGCTGGAGTGACTAAAGATAATATTCATGATTTTCTAGAGAATGTGGATTATTATATTGATGGAATTGAATTTTTCGAAATAGATATCCGAATGTTAATATTTAACACAGCATGGTCGAATAAAATTATTTCATTGACATCAGGACCACTTGGTTTTGGTGGTAGTTTGCTAATATTTGACCCTCTAAAAAGCACAATGTCCCCTGAACAGTTTTTTGATATTAAAGAAAATATGGAATATCTAGAAAAGCTTGCAAAATTTGCTGCTGCTATAGCTCCAAAGCCACTACATCTAAAAGACATTGACTACAATCTATTATCCATTTTAAAAAGAAGAGGCCCCGCAGTTTGCAGCTCATGTACTTTATCTGCATCCTTAGTTAGCAATGCCATTTTACAAATAGTATGTAAAAATAAAGTAAATGTTATACCCAATGTTTTGCAAATAGATTTGAAAAGACAAAAAATGCTTCTAATCAAACTAAGGTATGGCAATCGTGGGTTATTCCAAAAACTCATTTGTAAAATTATTTTAAAGAAATTTAAGCAAAAATATCAATTAGAAATATTGGAGGAAGCTAAACATGGAGCTTAAAACTATTTTATCCGAAGAAGAATATAAGACGATATTACATTATGCTTCATTTGCAATGTCCGGTGATAACTGCCAGCCATGGCGCTTTAAGAAAGAGTCTGCTAATACATTACTAATTCTCCATGATGAAAATCGTGCAAAGCATTTACTAAATCCTAACAATATATCTAGTGTAATAGCGTTTGGAACTTTAGTAGAAGCAATTTATATGGGCGCTCAATCTATTGGCTATAGCGCTAATTACAAGTTTATGAGTGATTTTGGTAAAAAAAATACTAACACGCCATGGGTAGAAATCAGTTTCGAAAAAAAAGTTAATGATAATGATTTCGATGCAGATGCTTTTTTTACAAGGTCTGTAATTCGTAATAATTACCAAAAGCAAGCAATTCCATTTGATATACTCAACAATTTTCCAATAAATTTTTCTGATATTGATACTGTAAAAATATCTTTAGTTAATCATATCAATGATGATTTTATTGAATTCTCTACTAAAGTAGAAAATAAGTGGTGGCAAAATTCTACAATGATTTACGACATTCTAAAATGGGTACGCTGGACAAATAAAAAATATATCCAAGTTCGTGACGGGATGCATTGGTCTGAAACGGGATGTTCTATTTTCGAAATTCCACTTATTTGGTTAGTGTTTAAGTCCAGTACAATCAGAAATTTAATAAAGACCCAAATGTCTAAGAATTTAGCTAAACAAACTCAAACACGGTTAACAAATTCTGGAGGTTTAATTGCTTTCTCCACAAAAGATCAGACATTGCAAAGTTTTTTTGATGTTGGTCGAGTAGCTATGAGAAGTGCAATTAAATTAAAAGAACTGGGAATTGTATATCAACCACTTTCACTTCAAAGTTTTTTTATAAACCAAAATAAAATAAATTTTGATATTCCTGAAATAAAATTACCCTTAGAAGAATTAAATGCACATAAAGATATTGTACGAAAGCAATTTAATTTAGAAAATAACTTTTTGCCTTTATGGATTTTTAGAATAGGCTACCCAATTAAAAAAGTAACGACTAAAAGCTCTCTAAGATTAGACACACCATGGGTAATATAAGATAAATTACAATATACAGTAATTCTGTGTTACTTAATAAACTCTATGAAACTCCACAATATATATGTGCTAATAAATAAAATAAAGCTAATGCAGATATTTTTTCAACTATATTAATCATTTAGTAATTTTTTGTTCATAAAAAATTTTAATGTTTAATATTAGCCCTATAACACACAGTGCAGAACAGAATATGGATAAACCTATCCAGCCATAATCTAAATAAATATATGTTGAAAACTTTGACCCAATTGCCCCACCTAATACAAAGGATGTTACGTAGCAACTAGCTGCTCTTGATTCATTGCCATAACAATTTCCATACAGGTTAACTTGGTTATTAACATGAATAAGCTGTATAATTCCATCCATGGCTAATGTTAATAAGATAAATATTAATAAGTGCCTGGAATAGAAAACCATTAATAAAAAACAGGCAAGTAGTAGCATAAATAATATTATATTGTTAGATCTAAAAAATTTGAGAACGCTCTTGGAGAACATTGCAGCCATTGCCCCTAAAACCCCAGCAAGAGAAAATAATCCTATTGAAAACTGGTTAAAACTAAATTCATGTACCAAGTAAATAGAAATATTATTCCAAAAGACAGCGAAAACTGCCATTATTATAAAGCCATTCAAGCTATACAATCTAACACTTGCATTGGATTTCAGTAAGGAAACCCAACTAAACACTATTTTTAAATATCCTATTGACTCTCCTTTTTTGGAATTGTCTGGTGGGAGAAAGCGGTTAACTAAAATCAAAGCAACCAACATATATCCAGCAGCAAATAAATATACCGATTTCCAACCCCAAATAGATGCAAAGAAACTAGATACAAAGCGGGATAATAACATTCCATAATATAAAAACAATAATTTAACATATTTAAATACTAATGGGTAATTTATTTAACTGTTAACTATATCAGAAAAAGATGTACAAGTAAATTTAAATCCTGTTTAAGTGTGCCACGAGAGTGACAAAAAAAACCAATATGTTATTCGCAACTATGGAATAGATGATGAGAGGAGGTCTCTCGATATCGCCTTACAGGAGGAGGTATCAAACCAGCTTGAGTGGCTGTAGACAAAAGCTATGGTCATGAGCGTCAAGTGAAAAGGCATGAAAAAAATGTCAGGTAAGAACTAAGTGTAAAGTCTTTTTTAAAGTATTTTTATCTATTTAATTCCAATCAGAATATGGGGTTGAGGGGTCATACCAGTTGCCACTCATATTAATAGTATTCTATAATCTCGTCCTATAAATTTATCATTTAAATAATCTTAATTCTTTTTAAAGAATAATATACTATGAAAAAACGTTT
>JAJFBO010000177.1 GCA_020697025.1 Burkholderiales bacterium | reverse complement strand
CAAATTTTAGTGCTAGCCTATGCGGAATAGTTTATGATGGGGAAAATTACTATACTTGTGGAACATCTAGCCTTACAGCTGGTCAATGCGTCTCTGGCAGGGGGTGCATTGAAAGAAATAGCTCTCTTACCGGGACCTGGACCACTTTAGCTAATCCAGGTAGTGCTATCTTAACCAATAACATATACTACTTTACTAATGGCTCCAATAAAGCCTATTTTGCAGCTATTGCCAGTACTACATCTAATGGAGGAATTCTTGCATCAACCACTGGTGACGCTGGATCATTTATTATTCCAAATACCGGGCTCCTTGGTGTTAATAGTAATGTTACAAGCGCTGTTTACAATACAAATATAGGCAATGTGACCGCATTTACCTCAACTGGAGTTCAAACATCGGTTCCGCTTAATAGTCCTGGTATTACCGGGTCCTGGACATCATCTACCAATGCTCCACAGAATAGCCGAATAAAGGCAGCAATATATAATAGCGGTAAGTATACAGTCGGTAATAATGCAGGCAATATATTTACAGGAGTCTGGTTTAGTGGTGACGTTAAGCTATTTGCACAAGATTATACAGGAACAAGCCTAATCAATGGCATTACTTTCGGTAATAATACATATCTGGCAGCAAGTGCTGGTGGTCCAATAGTAATGGTTAGTGGCGGAGCCTGGGAAATTGATGCATCAAGTACGTCAAATTATAATTCAGCCAACTTTGATGGCAGTAGTTTTTGGCTTACAGGAACAAAGGCAATATACACATCTCCTGTTGCCCCTGCATCAGCTAGTAATCCGTGGCTTGCCCCCGCACTTCTTAGCATTACAAAAAATGGAAGCCAGTACTTAGCTATTGATAGAAATGGTAATATTTATAGTTCACCCAACCTTACAAGCTGGACCCAGCAAACTAACCCAAGTGGTAAAAAATTATCCTCTATTTACTGCGTCTCAACTGATTTATGCCTTGCCGTAGGAGAAAGTGGCACTATCCTTAAAACAGTAAATGGCTCACCTTGGCAAACATTAATCAGTGGGGCTACAACCAACACAACTTTAAAAGCGATTGCTTGCCAGGCCGGGTTATGTGTAGCAGTAGGTGGGACAGGAGCCGCAAATTCCGGTACAGTTCTAACTAGTACTGACTATACCAATTGGACTGTCCAAAACACGGATTTAGCTACCACAAATTTGAATGATGTTAAGTTTATTGTTAATCAATTTTATACAGTAGGTAATGCAGGTGCTTTATTTGTGTCAACTAATGGTAGTAACTGGGCACCCAGGAATCCTGCTGCTGGTACTAGCAACTTAAATAGCATTGCCGGAGGGCTTATTAAGGCAACTGGAGTTTTAAATATCGTTATTGTAGGTGAAGCAGGCAGAATAGTTTCCTCTACAAATGGAGGTACTCTGTGGGGGGTACGAACTTCAAATACTTCAAATACCTTAAATTCAGTAATATATAATGGTACATTTGTAGCAGTCGGTCTCAATGGGACTATTGATCAATCTTCAAATAGTACCACATGGTCTCTTGCTACATTCCCGGCTACTAGCTCAAACACAACGGCACTATATAGCGTAATTAGCAATTAATTAATACAGCCATTATTCCCAAAGCGACAAATTACCTAAAGCGCTACTTCTTGTAAGCAGGAGTGGCGCTTCATTTCCGCTAACACGCACGAGGCTAGAATCTATCTAGTTTATTTCTTATACAATCAAAATATATATTTATATCAGGACTCGCGTTATTTCTCTGTGCCTGATGTAGCATTTCACCCAGACAGTCAATTATTTCATGATTAGCTTTATGTTCATCACCAAATTTTACACACAGTTGTTTATATAAATCACAAATTCCTGGCGGCTGATTAATGGATAACTGTTCAATAATTGTCAGATGCATACTTAAGTGTAAAAATGGATTGGTTTGTCCCATTTCAGGGGTATACTGAAAATTAAGGTATTTCTCTCTATCTTTTAGCACCTTATGATATTCGGGATGCTGAATAATTACACTATAGGCAATCTTTTCCAAATCACTAAGCGGTAAATTTTGTTCTGCTTTACTAAATACATCAAAAAAGAAGTTTCTAACATCAGCACTTGTCGGATTAAACATTAAAATTTTTCTTTAAACCTCAAAATATTATATATTCTTTTTAAAAATTAAATCCCAGACGCCATGTCCGAGGCTTATTCCGCGTTGCTCAAATTTTGTTTCCGGCCGTTGTGACGGGCGGGGTACATAGTCTTTTGTTTTTGATGTATTTATTAATCGCTTATTGCTATTTAGGATATCCAGCATCCATATTGCATAATCTTCCCAGTCAGTTGCCAGATGGATATAACCGCCAGGTTTTAACTTAGTGCAAAGTAAGTCAATAAAATGAGCCTGGATTATACGGCGTTTATTATGCCGCTTTTTATGCCATGGATCAGGGAAAAAAATATGAAAACCATAGATAGAGTTATCCATAATCATATCTTTTATAACTTTTACGCCATCATGGCGCATTACTTTTATATTACTAATATTATATTGTTCAATTTCCATTAGTAATGAACCTATGCCTGGCGGATGTACCTCAATCCCCAGATAATCATATTCCGGATTTGCTAATGCCATCTGGCTGGTCGATTTACCCATACCAAAGCCGATTTCTATTATTTTTGGATTATCCCGCCCAAAAATTATATTTAAATCAACTAAATGGCTGACATACCCGATGCTATGTAATGCAAGAATATTATCTATTGCCCTTTGCTGTCCAGGTGTTATTTTACCAGCACGCAGCACAAAACTCTTTACCTGGCGTAAAATCATTAGTCTAATTCCTGGCTATTTTGCTAAATAAAACGGATATACCGACAGCTTATCATAATTATATATGTCATCCCTAAATTGTACCGTATCTTTATCATACCATGCCGTAAGATAAATTATATATAATTGGGTTGGTTTAGTCAATTTAATAAATTTATTTTTGCCCAGGTTTACTTCAGTATCAAGACGCTTGCTATCCCAGCCATTAGGTTTTAACAAATAATCGGCAAAATCGTCAACTTCAGCAATGCGGATGCAGCCATGACTAAGCCCGCGTCTGCTTTTATCAAATGCTGACTGTGCCAGAGAATCGTGTAAATATATACCACAACGATTAGGAAACATAAATTTGAATCGTCCTAGCGCATTATCAACACCTGGATCTTCCCTAAAACGTAAATTAAATATACCTGGATTCGGATTGTTCCAATCAATTGAGTCCGGATCTACAGGAATATACCGTTTATCACTGCCAACTTCAAATATTTTTATACCATTTTTAGTGAGGTAGTCTGGATCAGCTTTTACTTCAGGCAGAATTTCTTTAACAATACTGCTTGGAATATTCCAATATGGATTTAATTCTGCCAAAATTATTTTACTCTCTACCACACAAGTCTTTTTATCTGGACGGCCTACAACCACACTACTAGAAACCTGGACTTTACCATCCTCAACTGCTTTTAATGAGTAATCAGGAATATTTACCTGGACATAACGCTCTGGATAAGTATCAGGTAAATGGCGCATGCGGTCCATATTTAATTCGATTTGCAAAATTCGTCGTTTAATTGGAATATTTAGCGAATTTAAGGTGTGGTTACTTACAATACCATCTTCCTCAAGGCCATGATTTTTTTGATATTTAATAACAGCTTTTTTTAATTCATTATCAAATTCATTTTTGTTAT
>JAJFBO010000176.1 GCA_020697025.1 Burkholderiales bacterium | reverse complement strand
GCTGGAACACCATGCAGTAGTAAAGAACGATTAGCCAACAGAACTCATATACTTGAACATATAATGTATCTATTTGCTATATAAGTTGCTTATAATAAAGCAAATTTCAGGATGAATTAGTTATAGTAGAAAAAGAAAATTCTAACTTTATACAGCTAGCATGAGTAATAATATATTTACTGCTAATATGTAAGTTAGCAGTAAATAGAAAAACTCATAATCTTCTGGGAAATTTAATAAAGTTCTAGCATGGATTAACCAAAGTTAATACTAACGCTATTCCCTACTGTGATCGGGGCGGATAGAATATATTCGGCGTCTTTTCCGCATAGTTGCGTCTTCTCCTGTTCTTGTTAACACCCAGTCACCTAACTCGCAAAATCCCCCAGTAACAGTGTAAGTCGCTGAACCATTTGGCCGACCGCCTGCTTTACTAATAGTATAAATCGTAAATGGAAGGTCTGGTTGGTAGCGTTCGGGAAAGGAAATTTCTGCAAAACGTGTTTTTCCATCAGTATTAAATGGGGGATCCTGCAAGTTGACTTTTATTGAATGCACATTAATTTTGTTAGCCTGTCCGGGGTTGATTTCTACATTACTTTGTACATCATCGCCGTCATTTATACCTGCCATTATATAAGAGCTGTTTGCATCTGTAAACACCTGAGTCTTATTATGTTGATCTGTCTTCCAGTGAAACTTTATAAGTTCTATATTGGGGTAAGTGTTTTTTTTCCCTCCAATCACAAGTGCGCATTCTCCGTTTGACATAATATCGCTCCAGGCTAGATTTATAGGTAATGCTAACACTGTAAATAAACATAGATAACTTAATTTTTTTCTATTCATTTATTAAACCTTATAAAATTTAAATTTATATAAAAATGTGAAATTAATATTTCTTAAGCAATTATATATTAATTTACAAAAAATGTCAATAATTTACCATTTTAAACCAGATAACAGCAATTATTATATGAATGGGCCAAAATACCAAAATTCGGTATTGCCCAACTTTACGAATTCGTATATAATATTGATTACAGGTGTTTAAAAATTAATAGATGTTGTGGTTATATACCATACGATTGAATAATAAGGGTTAGAGGAACTACAAAATGAAACAAAACAAATTAAATGGTTATATACTAGGTCTGGTTTTTTCACAAGTATTATATATAAGTACCGCATATGCTGCAGTACAAACGGGTATCTGTAATTATGAAAAATATCCGCAACGGGGAGGAATAACGTTGCAGTGGCGAATTGAATATGATGAAAATACCCTTGCCAATAAGCTGGAGGAGGACAAGGTTCAAGTAAATATAGGTGGTAGTAGCCGTGGCGCTCTGTCATCTTTTGAATATGAAACCGATAGCGTTGGCACTTCAGGTTTAATAAGCGCTATGCCGTCTGCTATTACTTACACTAACTTTGCATTAACAAAGGTATTTAATATTGTTTCTTCCAATCCTGAGGAAGAAGTACTGCAAGTCCCGCATAAAGATCCGGACCATGTTTCCAAAGTAAAAGTAAAAGATGTAGTTTCATTAGCAATAAAGAAGGGGCAAAATCCTAGAGATGAGGAACAACAGTGGCAGCTAATATATAAGAGGAGCAAGCTTGGAGTAAGAATAACCAGCCATGCTGATTTAATTTGTAGAGTAAGCTGGAAAAAAGCGCAACAAGTTAATGATGGAAAAGAAGAAGTTGCTGACTAACTACTCTTTTTAATAAGCGAAATAACATTTTTATCAATGAAAACCTATTTGCAAGCATAGCTCCATTCCGTGCGGTTTCGTATAATTTTTATAATTCTACAACAAAAGTGGCTAATGGATACCTAAAATCAACAATAGTTTTTTTAAAGGAAAAATTTACTAGTAGTTAACACCGCTTGCCAATATATTTAAAAATTGGAGCATTAAATTAAATATTGATGGTTGAGGTTTAGCGACTAGCTAACCTCAGCCGGTTAATTAAAACATATTACCAGTATAATTACTAATTTTACAATATTTAAAATCCACTGAATTATCTTTATATTGCAACTTCTCTGTAAAGCCAGAAGCACTATTTTAGCACTACCATCATTATAGTCACAATATCAAGCGTTACTAGGTGGTATACTTGTTCGGTTAAATAATCTGCTGTGTAATCACATAAATTACCACAAAAATTCCTTATGTTTACTTTTTATATTTTTGTTATAAAATAGCTATAGCTTTAAAGCAAAATAAAATTTTTAAATTATAAAAGTGTAGTATTATAAATAAATGGCTAATTAAACTAATTCTTCCATAATCCACTTTGTAATAGAGTTGTACTTAGGATTCCATCCTAATTCTGTTCTTGCCTTATTTGCACTGACAATGCTATTACAGCCTAAACCATAGGTAGCGTGTTCATAGCCCCACTCATTAATTGCTTCTTCAATTGACCAGTCTTGGGCAAGGCCTAAAGATAACTTTGTAGCAATTGCTTGAGTAATCTCAGTAAAAGATGAACGTCCATTTTCAACGAAGTAAAAACTTCCTGGTTTAGCTCTTTCCAGTGCCAATAAGTATAAATCAGCTACGTCTTTGATATGTACATTTGACCATATATTTAAACCTCTTCCCACATGTCTTGCAATGCCACTTTTTTTAGCTTGAGAAACTAAGCGTGGTATTTGTACACTATCAGTATTAACACCAAAACCATATCCATAAATTAAGCTATTGCATAAAATAATTGGTTTAATATCGTGGTTTACTGAATCAAGAATAAATCTATCAAGAGCTACACGTGCTGCTTTATCTTTATGCGGATTAATAGGAGTTTCTTCATCAAAAACCTGGCTTGAGCTAAATTGACCTTTGGCATCGTCGCCAACTAAACTGGTGCCACTTGTATGTAAGAAGATTTTACCTGAACCAGCTATAGTATTAATTATATTTTCTACTACTTTATAATTATCAGAGCTTGCTGCATTTATTATTACATCAGCCCATTTAGCTTCACGAGAAATAGTAGCATTATCACTTAGTTCCCCTAATATCGGCTCTATTCCTATCTGAGTTAGTTGCTGCGCTTTTCTACTAGATCTTACTAAACCTTTAATGATATGCCCATTATTTAGAAGATTTACAGCCACTGAGCCACCAATAAAACCTGAGGCTCCTATAACAAATATTTTCATGATGACAAAGACCTTTTAATTAAATAAATTTTTTAGTAAATATTATATTTTTATTTGAATCGTTTATATTTAGAAATTATAATATTTACAACCATCATACTTGATTAGCACTTAATATATTAGCACACCTTATACTGTTAAAGTTTATTTATTTACTTTAGATTTTTTAATAATTCCACACTTCCTTGTGCCCCGATATTTCAAAAATTTGTGTATGTTTTTAAATAATACTGGAAATAATATTTTCTAAATTCCGAAAATTAATAGAATATATAATTATAATTTGTTTAATATTGACAATAAATGTATTTGTAGTATAATGCCAAAATTCTGCAAGCTAAATATGATTAGAGCCTTTGAATAACCATTTATTAAAAGAGCGTTTGAAATTATATTGTATAACGCATATTATTTTATCAAATGGCAAGCAAATAACATTATAAATAACTTAGTTAATACTTATAATGGTTGTGAAATGGCATAACCTCAATAATTTTAATTTCATTGCGCTCAAAAAATTATCTTGAAGTTTTAACTAGTAACATAGTTTAGTTTGTTGTGACAAAAATGTTTTCCT
>JAJFBO010000175.1 GCA_020697025.1 Burkholderiales bacterium | reverse complement strand
TTACTAGTATCAAGTTGTACAATTGCTTATGCTGTTGAAATTGGTAATAACTCTCCCGAAGTTACTCAGCCACTGATATTTAGTCCATATAAGGACGTTGGCGTTAATATGAATTGGGACTCTAAAAGCCCAAATTATATGGTTATGTCGACAAAATTAACTGGTGACAAGTCTTTGGCGAATTTAGTTGATGCGCTGCCATCACAAGTCAAAACAGTTAGCTGGGCATTTGCAACAGGTGAATGTGGCAATGAAATGTGGGCAGGAATAGATGCTCCTGCATTTGCTGCTAAAAATATTGTTAAATTTACTGCAAAAAATACAAACTATATTGTTTCTACTGGGGGAGCAGCTGGTAAATTTACGTGCTCTACTCCTCAAGGTATGAAAGCATTTATAGACCGTTATAATTCAAGCAGTATGGCTGGTTTGGATTTTGATATTGAAGGGTATAAATTATCTAGGGATGAAAGAGAAAAGCTGATAGAAACTATAGCTTATGCAAAAACACAATATCCAAATCTGAGAATTAGTTTTACATTGGCAACATTAGCTGATAGTTCTGGGAGTGGCGCAGGTTTAAATTCTGAAGGTGACGCTGTGGTTACATATGCTAAGAGCTTAGGTTTAGATTTTTATGTAAATCTAATGACAATGGACTATGGAAATCAGGCTAGCAAGTATATTTGTGTAGTTAATCCACAAACTGGGCAGTGTGATATGGGTCAATCAGCAATACAGGCTGTTAAGAATTTAAATGCTAAATATGGCATACCTTATAACCGTATTGAGGTTACGCCATTAATTGGTGAAGCTGATGTGCCAAATGAAGTATTTACTTTAGATGATGCTACAATATTAAAAAACTATGCGCAAGCTAATGGCTTAGCTGCTATTCATTATTGGTCGTTTGATAGAGATACTCCTTGTGCACCTGGCCCTGATGATAAAACAATTTGTAATGGAGTTCCTCCAGGAGGATCTGTAAAACCCTTATCATATACCTTTGCTCTTGCTCCGCAATAATTATAAAGTATAGTTAGCCTAACATTTTGTTAGGCTAACTAAGGGAAAGAAATTAAAGTCAATCATATAGAAAATAAATAAAATATTAAATCACTTTTTAATTAGTGCATGTTTTCAGCAACAGCGTCCTGGCTAAATTTCATTTTTTGATGCATGATTTTTTAATTATTTAGCTAATTCGAACTCTAATTTAAATTGTTCATATTCAACTTGTAATGTTAGATTTTTAAGTGCTTTATTCCGCAATTTTTCTTGCCAGTTTCCATTATCTCTCATTTTTTTAGCTCCCGTAAATGCTCATTAGCAATATCTAATTGACTATATTATTATATTTGATATTAAATGTAAAATTTTTTGAATATGTATTTGAATTTTAGTATTATATGTAGTAGTTTTTTGGAAAAATTAATTTTTTTATGGTGTCGAGTGGGTTCTTTGAACCCTAATTTTAGACATCCAAATGTTATCAATGTTTTTTATTAATCTTATATACTTTTTAGGACGTAATTAGGACGTAAAATTAAAAAACAGGTCAAAAAAATGCTATTTTTAGCTTAAAATGACTCATTTTGAATAAAATTCGGTTCTTGACAATAATGGCATTAAATTTAAACATATCAATATCTTATGTGGTATTTAGTCTGATTTTTTAGAATATGAAAATAGGTGGTGCCGAAGGAGGGACTTGAACCCTCACTCTGTTGCCAGAACCGGATTTTGAGTCCGGCGCGTCTACCAGTTCCACCACTTCGGCTATATTTAGATGAGGTGGCAATTATAGTATAATATTTTGCTTTACGTCAAACAAAATTGGTTTTTACTCTAACTAACAACAAATTGAACGCTTTTTACAGTTCTATTAATAGTATTAGTGCCATTTATTAGCGGTTTTTGTACCTACAAAAATAAATACTTTGAAATAGTCGTGGCAAATAGCTTTTAATTATGAAATTGAAATACTTGTACGTAAATAACTATTTAGCTATAAGTTTTTTACAAATTCAAGAACTTCCTGGGCATGATTATCTACTTTAACCTTGCGCCATTCTTTTATAATATTATGTTTTATATCAAATATAAAGGTACTACGTTCAATACCCCGTACATCTTTACCATACATCTTTTTATCTTTCATAACTCCAAATAAATTACATACTTTTTCTTCAGGATCAGCTAGTAAGGGATGGGGTAGAGAAAATTTATTGGCAAAATTACAATGTGATTTAATAGTATCTCTGCTAATGCCAATCACATCATATCCAAGCTTGACAAACTCTGGGTAAAGTCTGGCAAAATCCTGATTCTGGATCGTGCAACCTGACGTATTGTCGCGTGGATAGAAGAACAGGACTAAGGGTTTTGTAGCCTTACTTAATGTATATGTGCTTCCATCATGCGCGGGTAAACTAAAGTCAATCATTAAATTTCTCCTTAATAAAGTTAATTCTCTTTAACCAGTTATTCTATAATATTGGTCTATGGTTAATTGAATATTTTTTATGGCTGGGTCGGGGTTGATGAAAATTACTATTGTGGTCGCAATGAATAATGAAAATGTCATTGGTGTAAATAATCAGTTACCATGGCATATTTCAGAAGATTTGCAGCATTTTAAGAAAGTTACAGACAAAAAGCCGATTATTATGGGTCGTAAAACATTTGATTCTATTGGCAAAGTATTGCCTGGTCGAAAAAATATTGTTATTAGCCGTGACGAACACCTTATAATCCCTGGAGTTACAATTTATACAAGTCTGGCGCTGGCAATTTTGGATAACCAGATATTTCCAGAATTATGTATTATTGGTGGCGGAGAGATTTTTAGGGAAGCATTGCCAATAGCGGACGAGTTAAATATTACACTAATTGATTATCCAGTCGTTGCTCCTACTGTATTTTTCCCAAAAATTAATTTATTGGCCTGGCAGTTAATTCGTTCCAGGGAAATAATTAGCAGTAATGGAATTTGCTGCCAATTTAAGGTTTATTGTAGAAACGTAATACATGAATAACAAAAAATTTTTAGCCTATATAAAATTAATCACGGTTGTATTAATTTGGGCAGGCGTTTATCATGTTGCTAAATATTTGGCTGCTAATACAGACGCTTTTACACTTTCCTTTTTACGGTTTTTTATAGCAAGTAGTATTTTATTGTTACTATATTTTCGAGAACATGGGGTGCAAAAAATATTTACCATCGCAGAAAGTCAGTGGTCTGTATTATGGTTAATTGGTTTAATTGGCGTGTTTGGTTATAATATTTTGTTCTTTGGTGCCGAATCAATTATTTCAGCAAATGATGTAGCAATATTTTTTGCTTTTAGCCCCTGTCTTACAGTAATTTTTAATAAATTAATTTTGAAGCACCAAATACGTCCTTTGGCTTACTTGGGAATCGCAATTGCTTTATTAGGCACAATCGGTGTGATAACATTATCACATAAAGCTGTGCCTGAATATACATGTTTAGCAACTTCCAGATTAATACCGTGGGGTCAAATATTGGCTATTTTAACCGCTTTTGCAATGGCCTTATATAATGTGCTTAATAAGAAAGCTTGTTATTTAGGACTAGATGCATTAACTATTACAACATTTTCAGCGTTAATAGGTACCATATTTCTCTTTATCTCTTTTTTACTTTTTGGTGGAAAGATGGCTGAATTAATACATAAACCTTTTGCTTTCTGGGCCGCAATGGCTTATATTTCTATTTTAGCTACTGTAATAGGTT
>JAJFBO010000174.1 GCA_020697025.1 Burkholderiales bacterium | reverse complement strand
GGTACATAACCTATGCAAGCTAAATACTGATCATATCTCCCTCTATAACAAGACCCCGGGGAGTTTCTCCAGGGTCACGTTATAGGGTTTGTTTATGACGAATGTTCTATAATGAATACTAAGCCAGATTTGGAATATAATCTGGCTTTTTTATTTTATATCTTATGTTAATCCTCTAGTAATCCTGTTATGCTTATGCCTATATTGTTGGTTAAAGGTTGTTTTAGTAAGTTATGATGAATGCAATTTTAATGATGGGGCCAACAGCAACAGGCAAAACTGGTTTAGCTCTAAAGCTAGCAGCAAAATTCCCCATTGAAATAATAAGTGTTGATTCAGCCCTTATTTATAAAAATATGGATATTGGCACAGCCAAGCCTACAAAAAATGAGCTAAAGCTGGTAAAACATTATTTAATAGATATTATTAGCCCCTTAGAGTCCTATTCTGTGGCTCAGTTTATAGATGATAGTATTGGTTTAATTTATGAGATTAATGCCAGAGGTAAAATACCATTATTAGTCGGTGGAACAATGATGTACTATAACGGTTTATTAAATGGTATATCCGAGTTGCCTGTATCCGACCCAAAGATTAGGGCATGCCTTGAATTAGAAGCTAATAATTCTAGTTGGCAGGAATTACATATCAAGTTGCAGCAAATAGATCCACTTGCTGCTGCAAAAATTAAACCTAATGATAAACAGCGTATATCCAGGGCCTTAGAAATATTCTATCAAACTGGTATTCCAATTAGTAGTTTACAATCAAAAACACATATAAAAAAATCTGCAGGGATTAATTTTTTACCTTTAGCAATTATGCCAGTAAACAGAGAGATTTTACATAAAAGAATTGAAGAACGGTTTAATACAATGCTAAATACCGGCTTTATTGAAGAAGTTCAGAGTTTACGCAACAATTTACCAGCATTGACAATAACTCATAATTCGATGCGCTGTGTTGGCTATAAGCAAGTATGGCAATATTTAGACGGACATATAAAACTGCAGGAATTATCTGATATGGGTATTGCTGCTACCCGGCAATTAGCTAAACGTCAAATAACATGGCTACGCAGCATGGATGTAATTAATATAGCTAAAGATAATCTTAATTTTAATGAGTTATATACTAATTCATTAATCCAAATAAAAAATTTTTTCTAAATTTATAGATAATATATTTAGTTTAAAATTAATAATGATTACGTAACGGTGGTGATAAATATCTGCTTATTCGTAATATAATCCTAAAACTATTTATGTTGACGTATATTTGGTAAGTAAAAACTTGTGGATTTTGGAATACCAGGTGTATCTTCAGAGGGTTGATCTGACAGTTTGATTTCACCATTTTGAAGCTTAGACTGAAAAATTTTAACACTAGTATCTTGAAGTATTGCTTTATGTAGTTGGGAGTTTGTTAGCGTGCATGATGCAATATCTTGCTTGAAGCCATAAGCAGTAACTTGCCATCTATCATCATTATCATTTTCCATATCAACCTTTTTAATGCTCCAATCACTTCTATCACTAGCTTTATATCCATTTTGAGGTAAAACTATTCCTCTGTCTTGTAAGCCAATGAGTTTATACAATGTTGGTGTCTCATCGGTTTCCCCAAAAACGGATATTGCTTTCTCATTAAAAATCAATTTTTTTGTGTTTTGATCAATATTATATGAAGACTCCCACCAAATAATAAGAGTTGTTTGTTTTTTTTCCTCATTGCGTAAATAATATTTAGTGAGTTTACAAATTCCTGATTGCATATTTGCATTAGCTGTTCCATCACAAAATAATAATGCAAATATTAGCATATATAAATAGCTATTTTGTGGTTTCATGTTTAAATTTCTTTCTTTTAATAAAATAAAGTCTATGCTCATATGCTTTATAGTTAAATAGTTTGGCTCTCGTGAACTAAAGATTAGTATAAAGTATTCAAGGGCCTAAGTTTACCATAAATAAAGGCCTTAAGTTTACTATGCGTACAAAATTTGTTTATAATTGAACGGAAATTCCGTATTGTGTCTTATTTAAGTTAAGAATATAATATTATACAAAGTTTGTTAAAAAATATTTTATAAGAAGTCATTATATTTTATTATATAGATAATTTAGAGAAAGAAAATTAAATGAAAATAAAAAGATACAAATATTATTTATTGAGCTTGGTCATTACGTTTTGTTTTAGTTTGAATTCATCACAAGCGATGAAAATGGACTGTGCAAGAGTTGGTACAGATTTTAAAATTGAAGCAATGATTGAAGAAAATATACCATATATAGAGGTCAAAATTTTCAGGCTGAAAGAACAAATAAATACAAATAGTAAGCCCACAAGCATTACTGTTACGTTTAATCCTGAAACGAAGGATTTTGAGATTGTTAAACTAAAAAGAGATAAAATGTTAGGGCAAAATTGGAGTTTAACTTATAAAACTGGAACTGCCTCTAAAACAAGTTATATTTGGCTTTTTACGGGTAAAATTAGTAAAAATGAGTTTAAAAATGAACCATTTTTATGTGATTACAGTATTAAGCTGCCAGAATCTAAATACCCGCAAGCTGTTAAAAGGTTTGCACTAAAGTCTGTTAAGAAAATAACTACTGATTTTAAAGTCAAAATCTCTAAAGCCCCTGATAGTCAAGAAGTGTTAACCGAGAGTTATAGTAGCATCAACAAAATTAATTGTTATCAGTTAAATGGAGCCCCAATTGTTTTTTCCAAAGTATTTACAGGCACTCCACCATTTATACAGTTTTTGATTGATGATGTGATCAATACTAAAAATAAAAGTGCATATATACCAGTAGAGATTATATTTAGCCAATTCTCAGATGGAACTCTTGGTATAACAGGGCTTGAAGGTTATGAAAATGAAACAAGCTGGAGTTTTCTAAAGCAGGAGGAAACTTCTGAAAATAGCTCTAACTATGAAATGTGGCATTATACTGGTGATATATTTGGTACTACGGTAAAAGATTTATTTTTTAAATGTGCTAAAGATACCAAGAGATGGATACCTGGTTCATCTGATTTTCAAAAAATAAAAACTTTACTAAATGACCAAAATATCTGGTTTAGGATATGTGATATAAGCATGGGATCCGCCTGTACAAGCAATAGAAAGTCAGAAGAAAAGAAAAAATCTGATAATTAGAAATCTAATTATTTTCATGCTCATGCATATATTTTATTCCGGGTAGCATAACACTGATTATTGATATGAGGGCAGCTATAATTACAATTATCATTGTAGTAAATATGAGCGAGTTTACTTTATGACCCAAAAATATGAATGTAGGGGCAATGCCTGCGAAAATAGCAATTCAAAGATTATAGGCAAAGCTTACTCCGCAGTAACGGACTTCTGTAGGAAATAAGTCTACAATAATTGGAGGAAGAGATGCTGATACTATACAGTTCAAAAAGGTAATTAATAGTATTCCGATACTACGGACATACATACCCTGGCTAGCAATCATAAGTAAAATTGGATATATAAAGAGTATTACCAAAATGCATGCAGTAAAAAGCATTATTTTTAAGTTAAACTTATTACCTAACCAACCAAAAAGCGGCAAAATAGTTGAAAATACAATTATGGCAATCAAATTTACATGTAGTGCTTCTTTATGACTCATTCCATAGTGTTGTAAAAATGTAGGCATAAAGAGCAAAATAAATATAGTTAATACTGCATGGATTGCTGTAATACCAGTACATTGGAGGATAGTTAATTTATATTTTTTAAATAATGTCGAG
>JAJFBO010000173.1 GCA_020697025.1 Burkholderiales bacterium | reverse complement strand
ATTGTGATTTTTTTGATAGTTGCTATTGTTATGGCGCTTATCAAAAAACTTTTAGCTAATTTTATAACAACCATTGGTTTAGGCGGGCTAAATTATATGATTGGTATTGGGTTTGGTATTATTCGAGGTATTTTTGCTTGTGCATTACTTATTATTGTTATACAAACACTAAATTTGGATAATAATAAATCGTATACACAATCAAAATTATATCCTATATTGTTCCCTGTAGTTAACTGGATAACTGAGGCGATTCCAAACTCGGTAAAGAATATCCCAAAGCCGCCAAATGGCATAATGGATTTATATAAATAGATAGGATAATACATGTGTGGCATAATTGGGATAGTTAGTAACGGGAACGCTACTCATACCTTAATTAGCAGTCTTAAAGGGTTACAGCACCGCGGCCAGCAATCAGCAGGTGTTGGTACTATGGACGGCAATTTAATGTATCTGAAAAAATATTTAGGCCTGGTTAAAGAAGTAATCACCGAATATGATATGACTTATCTTCGCGGAAATGCGGGTATAGGACACGTCCGCTATCCTACCGCAGGATCGGCAAATGATCCTGAGCAAGCTCATCCTTTCTATGTGAATTCGCCATTTGGCATAATGCTTGCTCATAATGGCAATTTGACTAATGCTCTTGAACTGCGTGATGATGTGCTAAAGAAAAACCACCGGCATGTAAGAACTCACTCTGATTCTGAAATTTTAACTAATGTATTTGCATTCGAGTTAGAACAACTTACGATTCATAAGACCTTGGATAATGATAAAATTTTTCAGGCTATATCCAATCTTAACGAACGTATCCGTGGGGGCTATGCAGTAGTATGCCTTATTGCTAATTATGGTTTAATTGCTTTTCGTGACCCAAATGGCATTCGTCCCCTGGCTATTGGTGAGAAAGAAACTGCCAATAGTAGCACTTATTTAATATCCTCTGAGAGCTGCGCCATTGAAATTAATGGTTTTAACTTTATACGGGATATTAATCCCGGAGAAGCTGTTATAATAACCCTAGATGGTAAATTAGAAAGCCGGATATGTCACCCACAGCCAAGTTTAAATATATGTATCTTTGAGTATGTATACCTATCCAGGCCTGATTCTATAATTGAAAAAGTTTCCGTGCAGCATGCAAGACGGAATATGGGTCACTATTTGGCAAAAAGTATTGATAAATTAAATTTGGATATTGATGTAGTAATCCCAATACCAGATACATCACGCGTTATAGGAATTGAAGTGGCCCAAAAACTAGGCATCCCGTATCGTGAAGGGTTTGTTAAAAACCATTTTACCGGACGAACTTTTATGTTAGCCAATCATGAACAGCGACAAATTGCAGTACGCAATAAACTAAGCCCGATTGCACTTGAGTTTAGAGATAAAAATGTTCTTTTGGTTGATGATTCAATTGTCCGTGGTACAACTTCTAAAGAAATTATTGACATAATACGTAAATGCGGGGCAAAAAAAGTATATATAGCCTCAGCTGCACCACAAGTACGTTATCCCAATGTTTATGGTATTGACATGCCAACACATGAAGAATTAATTGCCTATAAGCGTAATGATATAGAAATTGCTAAAGAAATTGGCGCCGACGGAGTAATTTTTCAAAAGCTGGAAGATTTAAAATCCTCTATATCAGATATTAATCCAGATTTAGTCAGCTTTGAAGCATCATGCTTTGATGGAAAGTATATTACAGGGGATATTACCGAAGAATATTTACATTCGTTATACGGTGTAGGCTGGCATGCCCAGTAATTTGGCTTATGTTATTATGGGGGGGACATTTGACCCGGTACATAATGGCCATATTTCACTAGCTAGAGCCTTATATAGAACGTTTGGACAAAAAGTTGTTTTTATGCCAACTGCTCCGCCTAATTATAAACAGCTGCCAACAACTACAGCAAATGAGCGCCTGGATATGCTAAAGCTGGCAATAAATGATAACCCACATTTTGTTATTGATAGCAGCGAGATATTACAACAAAAATATATTCCAACAATTGATTCATTAAAAGCATTAAGAAAAAAGATTGGTTACGATATACCTCTATATTTTTTAATCGGAGAGGATTCGCTGGTTAATCTTGATACCTGGGACAGCTGGCAAATGTTATTTAACCTGACTAATTTTATTGTGGCAATGCGTCCAGGCTATAGCTTAGACCAGATGTCAGAACAATTAAAAGCCCAATGCACCAAACGTACTATTAAGGACAAAAGTAAACTTATCCAGCCTTTTGGGCAGATATACTTTTTAGATTTTACCCCCCTGAATATTTCTTCAACTAATATTCGTAACAACTACCAGCAGAAATTACCGACAACTGGTATGGTTGATCCAAAGGTTGATCAGTATATTAAAGATAATAAATTGTATTCTTCTAATCAACTCTGTTAAAATGGAGCTTGTTAAAAACTATTTTATAATGGATATTCATGAACATTTCGAAAATTACACAAATTGCTGTTAATGCACTTGAAAATATTAAAGGTGAAAATATTATAGTTCTGGATACCAGCGCTCAATCTTCAGTATTCCATACTATTATAATTTGTAGTGGAAATTCAGCACGTCAGGTTTCTGCACTGGCTCACAGTGTAAGTGAAGATTTTAAAGCAAATGATATTAAAATTATTGGTATTGAAGGTAAACGTAGTGGTGAATGGGTTCTAGTCGACAGTGGCGACGTTGTAGTACATATTATGCTGCCACAGGTTAGAGCTTACTACGATTTAGAAACCTTATGGAATGGCTAGGATCAGGCAAATTCAGTCTATAAAACCAGTTAGGATATAGTTATGCAATTAATCTTATTAAGTGGTTTAGCAGGTGCTGGCAAAACAACAGCTCTCAGAATTCTAGAAGATAGCGGATATTACTGCGTAGATAATCTGCCACCTCCAATGTTATTACAGTTAATCGAGGTTTATGCTCTTACTTCGGATGCCACCAAAATTGCTGTAAGTATCGATACACGCTCACACTCATTGCTTAGACAATTACCTAATGCAATTTTAAATGTGCAGAACCTGGGAATTGAAACTAAAATCATTTTTCTTGATGCCAGCCACGAGGTATTAATCAAGCGTTTTTCTGAAACCAGGCGCAAACACCCCTTATCTGATGGAAAAAAAACGATTAGCGACTGCATTGCCGAGGAAACTGAATTACTTTCGGCAATAAATGCACTGGCACATAAAATTGATACAAGCAACCTAACTGCTAATGGACTGCGGGCTATTATTAAACAATTTGTAAATGCCGATTATTCTCAGTTAAACATTGTGGTACAATCATTTGGCTTTAAATACGGCCTGCCAATTGACTCTGATTTCGTTTTTGATGTCCGCTGCCTGCCCAACCCATTTTATGATAATAATTTGCGAGAATTTAATGGTACAGAACAACCAATTATAGATTTTTTGGAAGCAGAACTTAAAGTACAAAACATGATAAACGACATTTATACTATGATACGTCCATGGTTAATTGAATTTAGCCAGGACAACCGCAACTATGTGACTATATCAGTTGGCTGTACTGGGGGTAAACATCGGTCTGTATATATTGTAGAACGAATCTCCGAATTAATTAGTAAATCAGGTTATAAAACAATAACCAGACACCGCCAACTTTAGTTATAGTTTATTATTATAACTCAATTTTTACTGCTATACCTTATAATAAAAATTATGTTATAATCCGAATTATTATAATTTTTTAGAATAATCCCAGCATGC
>JAJFBO010000005.1 GCA_020697025.1 Burkholderiales bacterium | reverse complement strand
TATCATAAAGCACGTAAAGCTAACCTTGAAGCTTTTGATAATGAACTTTTTAGTGAAGAAATAGCTATGCTTGAAGCGAGTTCAACGTCCGCAGAAGAGCTAAGTGAAATCTAAATACACATCAAAGTTTTAAACTTAAAAACGCTAGTCCTTGGACTAGCGTTTTATTTTACTAGAAATCTTGTGTTTATCTTTTTGTATCATTTAGAATTAATATTGTATATACCAGTTGATATAATTTATACTATTTCGTACTTTCGAGCTCACCAAAAGAACAAGGAATTGTTTCATTAGTACATGTATCTGTTTGTGATGAAACCTCAGGACATTTTGACCGTATCCATTTAGGCATTTCATTACTATTTTTTGGCGGTGTACAGCAAAGATATTTAATATTTTCAGTGTATTGGGCATCAGGACCATAATCCTTGTTGCAAGTTGCTTGTTTAAGTGCCCATACATTTGCAAAGCTGCAACAAAAACTAAATAACAAAACAAACTTAAATTTATTCATAAACATTATTCCTAATAAAAAAATTACTAAATTTTATACTCGTCTGCTATTATAAAGCACAGCCAAATACTCTTAAACAATATTGTACATAAGTTTATAAGAAAATGGAATACTGATTTTCCGTATCAGTAAAATCCGGTATAACATTAACCCATTAAAAAAAAATTAGTAAAAACCCATATTCACGTCGCTCAAGCTTAAGTGTAATGACTTAACTTACAAAATCAACTGCCGATTTTAGCTATATATTTTAACTTCCTTGTGGTATTATCTCTTATTATGAAATATAACCCCAAAGAATTTTATCGTGCCCACTTAGCCAAAGATCCTAGATTTGATGGTAAATTCTTTGTTGCAGTAAAAACAACAAAGATTTACTGTCGGCCAATTTGTCCGGCACGAAAAGCCAAATTAGAAAATCTTCAGTTTTATATCCATGCGGTAGAAGCTGAAGCCGCCGGATATCGTCCATGTCTGCGCTGTCGTCCGGAAACAGCTCCTGGTTCTGCAGCATGGGTTGGAACATCGGCAACTGTACGTCGTGCACTACGCATTATGGAAAATTTTGCGCTTACTGAACTATCAATTAATGATTTAGCTTTTAAACTGGGTATTGGCAGGCGTTGGCTATGTAAGTTATTTGTAGAGCAATTAGGTGCCAATCCACGAACAATACTACTTTCTAAAAAATTAAATATTGCAAAAAACCTATTAGAAAGTTCAACACTATCAATTAGTGATATTGCATTTAGCTCAGGGTTTCAATCTATCCGCCGTTTTAATGATGCATTTAAAACCAGATTTCAAAAGACGCCCAGCGAATTTAAATGTAAGCCATTTTCAGATGGATCACTAAAAATACAATTAAATTACCGACCACCATTTGATTGGAATAATTTACTTAATTTTTTTTCTAATCGCGCACTTATAAAGGTCGAATTAATTGAAAATGGATCTTACCAGCGGCTTATTCAATATGGTGAAACTTCTGGTTGGTTTAAAGCTAAATTATGCGATGGCAATAAAATAGAAATTGAATTTAAGTTAAATAAAAACGCTAACATTATAGAGTTTGTTACACGTCTAAAAAATATATTTGACCTGGACTGTGATTCGATGTCTATCGAGGCTACATTATGCGAAGATGAAAAATTAAAACCATTTTTAAAACTTTATAGCGGGCTAAGAATCCCCGGCTGCTGGGATGGTTTCGAACTTGCAGTGCGCACCATAATTGGGCAAAAGATAAGTGTTAAAGGAGCGCGTACTATTTTAAATAGACTGGTTGCAACCTATGGGGAAAAACAGTCATTTGATAACTCATTGTCATTAACACATTTTTTTCCAACACCCAAAGATATCCTTGAAGCAGACTTAGCAAAAATTGGTATAACACTTTCAAAAATTGCAAGTATAAAATGTCTGGCGCAAGCTGTTGTAAATAAAAGTATTGTCCTGGATGGAACTGCAGATTTCGCCGATACGTGCAGGGAACTATTGGCGATAAAAGGAATCTGGCCATGGACGGTCGAATATATTGCCATGCGTGCATTGCGTAATCCGGATAGCTTTCCGGAAACCGATCTGGAACTCCAAAAGAAGAGCATACATCTAGGGTTAAATTCAGAAAAATGGAAGCCGTGGCGGGCATATGCCGCAATACTCCTTTGGAATATACACTTATAGAATTAAAAAGGGAAAAAATTATGAGAAACATGCGTAGTATAAATTTATTGCCTAAAGATGCTGTATATGATGAGATGGAATCACCAGTTGGGAAACTAACTCTTATAGCCTCTAGTGAAGGTTTACACGCAGTATTATGGGATTGTGATCTTACATGTGAATATTACCAAAAAATTATCAATAGTATTACTAAAACTAGTGCTGAAAAAACTATCATAAAGACAAAAAGTCAGTTGAATGAATATTTTGCTGGTAAACTAAAAATTTTTGATATACCACTAGCTGCCAAAGGTACAGATTTTCAAATTAGTGCCTGGCAAGTATTAAAAAATATACCTTATGCTACAACAATATCCTATAAAGAACAAGCAAAAAGTCTAGGAGATATTAATAAAGCTCGTGCAGTTGGTATGGCAAATGGCTTAAACCCCATTTCAATTATTGTTCCATGCCACAGGGTTATTGGTAGTAATGGGCTGCTAGTCGGTTTTGCTGGTGGAATGAATAGAAAAGAATATCTTTTACAATTAGAAAAAAATAATTTGAGTTAAAATATTCGACACGATGAGAACACTAATAAGATTGGATTCATGGATAAGGCTTAAGCAGTATGAAAGATAAGATGGAGAATTTAAAGATTTAGTTTAACCGCCGTATGCCACAATGCACGTGTGGTGTGAGAGGAATAGCCTGTGAGGGCTATCCTACTCGATTTAAAGTTTGGTAAAATTATTTTACTTCAACTTTGTATTTAGTTTTTAAACCATCAAACAACGCTCTGGTTTTTTCAGATTGAATTTGTTGTTTAATTTGCTCCTTAACTTTATCATATTCTGGTATAGTGTTACCAGTTTTAACGTCGACTAACATAATAACATGATAGCCAAACTGGCTTTTAACAGGAGTAGTAGTATATTTACCTTTTTCTAGGCCTTTGATTGCAGCAGTAAATTCAGGTACGTAGTTAGAGCCATCAGACCAACCTAAATCACCACCTTTTACTTTTGAACCCGGATCAATAGAATATTTTTTAGCTAAATCAGCAAATTTAGCGCCTTTTTTCAATTGGGCAATAATGTCTTTAGCCTTACTTTCGTCTTTAACCAAAATATGTGAAACTTCATACTGTTTTTGGTTAGCAGCTTGTTTTTTCATTTGATCATATTTAGCTTTAACTTCGGCATCACTAACCGCGTCTTTCATAGCCTTTTCTTGTAACATTTGGGCATAAATCATTGGCTTGATTTCTTCTAGCTTTTCTTTATAAGCATCAGTTTTATCAAGGCCCTGGCTGTTACCTTCCATAAGAAGAGCCTGCTGCATTGCAATTGATTGTTCAACTTGCTCTTTAAACTTTGGGTTTCCTAATTGACTAGCTACCATAGGCGATTGTTTTTTGATTTGTTCTAAAGCTTTAGCAACAATCTTTGGGTCAATAGGTTTTCCGTTAATGTATGGAGTAGCAAAACTATTGCCAGCCATAAGAGTTCCAGATAACATCAATAGAGCCAATAATTTTTTCATATAATATTTCCTTTCAATAAATTTAAAAATAATAAGAGCAAATTTTACCACAGTTTTATAAGATATACTTAGATAAATCTTCTGATTTAGCGATTTCGCCCAATTTATTTTCAACGAATTTAGCATTAACTGTAACTTTCGGAAAATCTGCCGGAGAAAACGATACATCTTCCAGAAGTTTTTCCATAATGGTATACAATCTTCTGGCACCGATATTTTCTGTTTTTTCATTAACATTAAATGCTATTTCTGCTAATTTTTTAACGCCGTCTCCTGTAAATTTAACATTTACATTTTCAGTAGCAAGTAAAGCAATATATTGCTGGGTTAAACATACATCAGTTGAAGTCAGGATTTTAGCAAAATCATCAACTGTCAGAGATGATAACTCGACTCTAATCGGTAAGCGGCCCTGCAATTCAGGCAATAAATCAGAAGGGCTGGTTAGATGGAATGCACCGGAGGCAATAAACAAGATATGATCAGTTTTTATAAAGCCATATTTAGTACTAACTGTAGTACCTTCAACCAATGGCAGTAAATCACGTTGTACTCCAGAACGCGATACATCAACGCCGCCGTTACTGCTGCGGATAGCTACTTTATCTATTTCATCAATAAATACAATACCATTTTGTTCTACACTTTTTATACTTACGCTTCGAATATCATCTTCATTAACAAGTTTTGCCGCCTCTTCTTCGGTGAAAGCTTTTAATGCATCTATTACGCGTAGTTTACGCTTTTTCTTTTTATTTTCAGTATTAGCTGCTTCAAACATACTTTGAATCTGGTTAGTTAGATCTTCCAATCCCGGCGGACCCATTAAAATTCCCTGAATATGTGCAGCAGCAATATCTACTTCAATTTCCCGTTCATCAAATTTGCCATCTCGTAGCATAGTACGAAATTTCTCTCTTGTTGGGTTTTCAGGAGTATCGGCAATTACATCAGTGCCCAGACGTGCTGGAGGCAGCAACACATCAAGTATACGCTCTTCCGCCAATGTTCTGGCTTTTTTCTTATTTAATTTAAGCGCAGTGTCCCGATTATTTTTAACCGCAATTTCTATCAAGTCACGGATAATTGAATCTACATCCTTACCCACATAGCCTACTTCAGTAAATTTTGTTGCTTCTACTTTTATAAAAGGTGCATCGCAAAGTTTAGCCAGGCGTCTGGCAATTTCTGTTTTACCAACACCAGTAGGGCCGATTAAAAGAATATTTTTAGGAGTAATTTCATGGCGAAGCGGCTCATCTACCTGAGCCCTGCGCCAGCGGTTACGCAGGGCAATGGCTACTGCTTTTTTGGCAGCGGCTTGCCCTACAATATATTTATCTAGTTCCTGAACAATTTGTTGGGGGTTAAGTTGCATTAGATTTTTTCTCTTTTCAAAATTAGGTATGTTTATAATATAAGATATAATTCATAAAATTCAAGAGTAACATTTTTTATAACTTCTGTCAGGATTATCGTTAATTATAAAAATCCCAGGTTTTATAGTTAACTCACAAATAAGTTACCCTTAATTTGCTGAATATATCAGATTACATGGAACCATTTAACGCAATTAGCAAGATTACCAAATGGTACCCAGCCTAGTTGATCAATTTCAACCAGAAATTAGAAACATAGTATTTTCGTATAAATAATCTCTCATGTAAACCGAATAAGCTTTTAAAAATATTATAAAAAAATATGATACAATTACATTGATATAATGTATTATCAATATATTCTATTTAACTTTAATCCTTTTTACGAAAGTTGCTTTGAATGAAAAAAATGAATTTAGCCCTGATTTTATCTGCTATTGTAGGTACTTCATTTGCTAATTGTCCAGATTCTACTGGAATATATGTTGACAGGAATAACCATTTCGTAGCATATGACGAATTTAATGAGCAATGGATAGACCCAAATCCAATTGCTGGACGTCCGGTACTACCAGATTATTATATGTTCTTTTTTGCATTTGCCACGCCAGTTGCTAAAAGTACAGTGACCGCAGATCACCTTAGCTGTCTGTATCAAGCTCCATCAATGTATTCAGTCACCCTATATGCGCCTTCTCCAGAACAACAATATGTTCTTTCAGGAGACGGGTGGAAAGATACAGGTAGTGGTTCGAAGGGGTGTGGTACCAACTTTAACAGCTGTAAATTTAGTCTACCTCAGTAACATATAATGCTTCCCGGCGGATTTTTTATAAATTTTTTTATAAAAAATCCATATCTTTTGTTAAAAGTCTAAAGTATTTTGCTTTGAATTTCGCACCCGTACAAAATTTTAGGAACGTGGGTAAACATTAAGTTAACATTTTACATTAGACAGCTGATGTGTGTATAGTTAACCGAAAATTATATTACCTATTGATTCAGCAATTGCCATACTTAACTTTAATTCACGTTTAGGACGCTTACGCAATAACCTTTTTAAATTAGCCCAAACATGCTCAATTGGATTTAAATCCGGAGAATAAGCTGGTAAATAAATCAACCTGCCTCCAACTTTCTCAATAAGCTACTTCACCTTAGCTGACTTATGGAAGCTTGCATTATCCATAATTACTACCTGATTAGGTTTTATCTCTTTACATAAGCCTTTTTCTACCCAAGTGAGAAATAACTCTGTATTAGTATATCCTTCATATTCCATAGGAGCTACCAACTCTTTACTACCATAGAAATAACCAGCAATTAAAGTAATGCGCTTTGTCCTGAAACCTAATGCCTCAGTAAATGACTTAACTCCAGACGGTGCCCAACCTCTTAATGGTGCGATATTATTATCAATGCCTGTTTCATCTATATAAACTAAGTTATTGATATCAATATCTTTAATTTGTGCTAGAAACTCCTTACGCTTTACTTGGTAGCGCTTCTTGTATTTTACCTCTTTTTTATATGTAATTCCCATCCGGGATAATGAATTGTAAAAAGCTGTACCCGAAATCCCGGGAGCCAGGGCTTCCCGCATTTCTTTACCTGATGCATCGGGATTAATTTGTAGGTGTGCCAATACTTGTTGCTTGTCATCAAACTTACGCTTGCGACCAATTTTTACGGGCTTAATCAAGTTGCAATTACCTGTTTCCCGATATTGTTTAATCCAAGTCTTTATTGTTTTGTAACTTATGCTTAGTAAGTTTGATATATCTAATTGTTTGTATTTACCAGTTTTATATAATATGATTACTTTATCTCGAAGATCTTGGGAGTAGGCGTACATAATAATATTTCATAACATAAAATCAATACTTTAACATATTTTAAATAAAGGGTAACTTGTTTATGAGTTAACTATATTTATTGTTTATTTCAAATAAGGTGCTACGCAATTAAAAGGTGCTACGTAATTAAATTTTAATCTTGAAAAGAATATATGAAAAGATGGTTTTACATATCAACGAGGTATAATACACCTAATATGCAGGTTGCAGCGAAAGCCAGAGCAGATAAGGAATGCCAAAAATCAAAAACATTAGTTTGTATGGAAATAATTTGATGAGCAATACCGGACAAGCGCTGGCGTAAATTGTATATAACCGGGAAAATAGTGAAGTAATTTATAACTAAAATACAAGCAATACTGATAATATACCAAAAGCGTTTGGTTTTTAAAATTGACAGCTTATGATTGACAATAACTTCTATCATTGCCATAATAAGACAAATTATGCCAATATAAGCATTCAGGTTTAATATTTGCCCAGCGATATTAGAGGCAGTTATTTGGTCCAGCGCTTTAAATAAGATTGGAAAAATAACCGCTATAGTCATCCAGCTTCCGCCTAACCAAAAAGTCATAGCGATTTTACTTAACTGATGGATACTAACAATTTCCCGGCTATTCTCAATTGCATTTTGTTTTAGTTTAGCCGGGGAGCGGGATTTTGCCGGAGATTTTTTAGCTGCACTATTATTATTTGCCATTTGTGCTAATCCCGCATAAACTCAGCTTTCGCTTTATTTTCATTTGTGACGTTTAACTGATTCAACGATTTCAGCCTTTGCCGCTTCTACATCTCCCCAACCAGAAAGTTTTACCCATTTACCTTTTTCCAGGCCTTTGTAGTGTTCAAAGAAATATTTGATTTGATCAATTAATAGCTGCGGTAGCTGGGTATAAGACTCAATATCAGCATACATCGGGCAGGATTTTTTTGTAGGCATAGCTAAAATTTTAGCATCTCCACCAGCTTCATCTTCCATCCATAAAATACCAATGGCCCTTGATTTTACAACACACCCATGTACTAAAGGAAATGGAGTAATGACTAGTACATCTGCAGGGTCTCCATCTTCAGATAAAGTATGCGGAATAAACCCGTAATTAGCCGGATATGACATACCGGTGCCTACAAAACGGTCAACAAAAATTGCACCTGAGTCTTTATCCATTTCGTATTTAACTGGTGCAGAATTAGCCGGAATCTCAATAACCACATTAAATTCTTCAGGTATATTGCTGCCAAAGCTTAAATGTTCTAAATCCATAGATAATCTACTCCTCTAAAATATACTATATAAACTTTATTTTTTGTTACTGGGCCGATTTTATCTTATAATATAGTTATTGCGCAAATTTATTAATTACCGCAACATTTTAATTACTATATTATTCCCGGCCTGTTGGGAATAATATATATCAATAGGATTAACAATATATGTTAGATAAAATTATTATTGAAGTGGATAAAATGATTAAAACTTTATTTACCCCGGCTACTTCAAAGCGAGTACATCCAGATGAGATAATCGAAGAAGGTGTATTATCTGTTGCACAAAGAAAGCATGTTTTGGGTTTGATGCGGGTCAATCATTGTGGCGAGGTGTGTGCTCAGGGCTTATATCAGGGCCAGGCGCTGACTGCCCGGGATAAATCTCATGCCGAAAAGTTTCAGAATGCTGCTTTTGAAGAAATAGAGCATCTGGCCTGGACGGAGCATAGGATACTTGAACTAGGCGGGCGCACCAGCTTTTTAAATCCATTATTTTATGTTGGAAGCTTAGTCATGGGAATTAGTGCCGGGATAGTTGGTGATAAATGGAATTTAGGGTTTTTAGCTGAGACGGAACGTCAGGTTGGCGCTCATTTAGCCAGCCATTTGGAACAATTACCTGTTGCAGATAATAAAAGCCGGGCTATATTACAGCAAATGAAGGAGGATGAAGCCCATCATGAAGATATGGCAAATAATTACGGAGCTACCAGTTTGCCGCCCCCAGTTCGAAAAATTATGAGCCTGACATCTAAAGCCATGACAAAAATCACTTATTATATTTGAAACAGCGAATAAAATTAGTCATACTAAACTTTTTATTATTAATTTGCAAAAAAACAGCTTGTTTAGTATGTTGGTAAGATTTAATACAATACGATAGTTAAATCAAAAAAATAATTATGTAATCATTGGTTAGTTAATAAGATAAAGATATATTAGCATAAATGAAAAAAACACTAATCATTAAAATAGCATGGCACTGGCATGCCAAAACATATTCAAAATAAATTTAAATTAGGTATTGAGATAACTGAGGGCAAAATTGTGGACATGACTTGCCAAAGATGATACGACTATTGTTTTAGATGATGATGAGTCAATCCATGGTTTTTGGGATAGCAATTTTAAAGATATTTTAGAAAAATATTCAACGATAAAAATTAAGCATTTCGTTATGGGCAAAGAAGTTATCAACTACATAAATACTCTTACTATACAACAGAAAGAGAAGGTATTATTGCTAACGGATTTTGAACTTTTGGGACAAAGTATTAATGGATTAGAAGTAGTTGCAAAAACTATGGTACAAGGTGCTATATTAGTTACTAGCTATTCAAGTACTTCAGAGATACAAGATAAAGTTTGTATGGCCAAAATAAAAATGCTACCTGAAGAATTAGCATATGCTGCACAAATTATTGTAAATGGTTCGCTGCGTGTAAAATGAATGGATAAACCAGGATCATTTTGCCGTTAATATATGTTTTTGAAATATTTCTATTAAAGTTATAATAAAAAAAATTGTCCCTACAAAAAATATATAAACTTTAAGATTACTATTGTTTGTATATCCAAACGTAGTTGATACCACCGCAGAAGCTAACCATAGCATTAATCCCTGAGCAGCAGTAGCAGCTGATGCATAGAATTTATATTTTTTTAAAGTAGTTATGGCTATAATCGGGCTTCTAATCCCAAATCCAAGTTGTATTAGGATGGTAGGTATAATAAAAGAAGAAATACTTCCCTGATTTAAAAAAAATACAAGAATAATTATTCCGGTACACACACATAAGCTACTAATATGCTTTCCAAGGCTTAGGCGGTTAGAACGTAATGCATAAGTTCCTATAATATTAGATATAATATAAGACAAACCAACAAATGAGGTTAGAAAACCAATATTAAAAGGATTTGTCCTATAGTTATTATGCATAAATAAGGGTGCAAATTGTACAAAAATAACTCCACTAGCTGTTATTAACCCCAGTGCTAAAGTATTAGAAATAAACCTCGCATTTAGGAAAAATACAAAGAATGGTTTATTCTTTCTACGCAATTGATACCTAAAAGATGAGGGGCTAACAATTAATTTATTTGCATATAGAATAATTATCGCTAAAAGGATATTAAACAAAAAAATTGACTTCCAACCAAATAATATTTGAATACCTCCGCCTATTAGAGGCATTACCATAACAAAGATGTTCCAGCATAACATCACATATCCTATGACGACTCCATAGGTATTACCATCAAATTTTTCCCGTACAAGTGCTCTGTTATTTACTCCTATTATTGAGGCACACACCCCTTGTAAAAACCTACCAATTAAAAAAATTATAATGTTGCTAGTTAAAAAGCATATTAAAGATGAAAGAATAAAAGCATATAGTCCAGCACGAATGACTGTATTTTTACTTATATTGATGCTTATTAAACCTGCAATTATTTGTCCTGCTAATAATCCTAGAATTGCAACCGGAATCACATAATTTACTAAAGTAGAATTTAAAAAATATGACATAAGAAATGGTATAGCAGGAGATACAATATTAATTACCATGGGAGCCATTACAGATATTATAAGAGATAAATTAATATAAGCAGTTTGATTTAATGTCTTCATATTTATAATTGCTGTAAGTTATAAGTAATGCTCTACTACATATTCGCTAAAAGCAAATGAAGCAGTGAAAGCTGGAGAAACACTATTTATAATATGAATAGAAGAATTAATGGATTTAACCATAAAATCGTCTATTAAAGTATGATTGGCTAAATTATATAATCTAGGTTGGATCCCTGTAATACCCCACCCGTTAAAGTTAAATTGTTTAATATTTTTTACTAATTTAGATGAATGATTAATCAACCCTTGTTTACTTTGTTTTTTCAGTTCTACTAAAAGATGATCCCGAAAACCATTTTTATTATGTATAACCATTTTGAACTCACTCCATACAACTTCTTTAACCTCATTAAATTTTAAATTACTTAGCCAGTTATAATTTTCTCGTGCTAGGCAGGGTAATGCTGTTGGTCCAAGTTTTATTTTTCCTTGATAATCCGGAGATAGATGAACACCTAAAAGACTTAATTTAGAGTTAGGAGCTTGATAAATATGGGTCTTTAAGTTGCCAATTAAGTCGGTTGCTTCTAAAAATACACCTTTAAATGGAATTAATAAATAATCTAAATTTAAGCCAAATGATTGTGCAATTTTATCTGCATACATACCTGCGCAATTTATCAAAGTTCCATAATTTACTATACCTATAGAGGTATGAATTGTATTATTATCTATTAGCTCTAAACGTTTATTATTAAATAAGAATTGAACACCCTCTGAAGTCAAATCTTTTTTTAGACTCATACATATTCCAAGTGCGTTAAAAGAAGCAGTGGCAGGAGAATAGAGTGCTTTTTCATAAGTTTTTGCACAAGGTTCTATTTCATCTAATTCGTATTCATCAACAATTTTTACATCTACTTTATTTGCACAAGCCTTATTGTATAAGTTATATAAAATATCAAGTTCTTCGGCACTAGCAGCTACAATTACTTTACCGCACCTATTTATCCCAATACCTTTATTGTTGCAATAATCAATTAAAAGCTTAGAACCTTCCTTACAAAATTTAGATTTTAAACTATCCTGAGCATAATATAATCCAGCATGCAAAACACCGCTATTACGGCCACTAGCATGCTTGGCAACGTCTGCTTCTTTTTCAATGAGTAACAAACTGCTTTGGGGATATTTACGTTTAATACTACACCCTATAGTAAGTCCTATAATGCCCCCACCTACAATTACATAATCAAATTTTTTCATAATATCTATAATATATCTTATAAAATGTTATTTTAATCTATTTCTTTGTATAAAGAAATAGAGATCTGATCTGGATTAACCAAATCCCCAACTATAGCCTTAAAATCCATTATATATTGAGAATTATTATGAAATTCAAAAGAGGCTAAATCCTTAAATACTTCTATTACAGTAATTAAGTTAGGGTTATTTAAGCTTTCGTTCAAAGTATAGCTTATACAACCTATCTCTTTTCTAGTTAAGTGGACTAAATTATCCAGAATTTTTTTTAATTGTTCTTTTTTATCAGTTTTTGCTATTAAATTAGCAATACATATAATTTTATCAGTCATTTAATAATCCTTAAAAAATTTATTTTAATATAGTGATGGGCACCCCATCGGTACTAGCATGAAAAAAAATAAGCTCTGCTGGAACTTTACCTTCATTTTTACCATAATGCCAGGTGTTAACAACCTCTGCAAAGGCTTGTCCAGCTTGTAAATGCAAGACTTGATTGGTATCTGTTGTTATAGTAAGTGATCCACTTAATAGAACTCCCGCACTAATAACAGGATGAAGATGAATTAATGATTGAGCTCCGGGTTGAAAAATTACTTTTTCTATAACTATCTCAGGTTGACCAACTATGTAAGCTGGTAACGTAGATTTGTTCCAACTGGATTCAGTATCTAATAAATGTTCTACTATGATGTCTGATTCATCACTATACTCATCTTTTGCATTATTGGTAGTAATGCTACTGCCAAAAGACAATGTACTTATAAAAATCAAAGCTAAAGCGAATAAATAAATTTTCTTCATGGTTTTTTCCTTAATTTTCATATATTAGATCAATTAATACTGGTTTACGTGTAGATTTAACCATTTTTATTGCTTTTGGTAGAATCTCTACCAGTTCCTCCAAATTATTTATCGTAGGAAAGGTTGATATACCAAATGATTTTGCTAATTGCACAAAATCAACTTCAGGATTAGTTAAGGTAGTTCCAATATCTATTTGATCTGTACTTCTTCCTCGTTTTTTTGCTACTCTATCAGAAATTTTTTTTGTAATAGCGTAGGAACGGTTGTTCATCACAATAATTAATAAAGGAACCTGATAATGAGCAGCAGTCCATAAAGCACTTGGTGTAAATAGCATATCCCCATCACTTTGAAGATTTATACATAGCTTATCTGAGTTTTTGTAGTGAAGAGCTGCTCCAATTGAGGCTCCTAACCCATACCCCAAACCTGCTCCTCCACTATTTATACCCATAAATGATCTTGTTTCATCGAAGCCCCAAAGCCTTTTAACCCATGCTCTTATTTCCAGGCCTCCACTATAAGTTAATACAAACTCTTCTTTACATATAGTCTCCCATATACTCTGGATTACTTTAGGGGTATTAAACTGTTTACATTCTTCTTGGACATATTTTAGCCATTTTTTTCTATGCATTGTATGTAGTTCTTGTATATACTTGAATCTTTTATTAAATGTAATATACATGTTAGCCAGCTACTAATAAGATAGTCATTCATGCTCACACTAACAATTGTTACATCTTTGTTAATATGTGCTTTATATTCGCCAGTTGCTTGATCAACCATTCCTAATGCACCATACAAATCTTGTACATCTAATGCTATAATAAGATCTGCCTCTATAAGTATTTCATGTCCGACTGCTGTTAAAGATAAAGGATGGGTAGAAGGAAAATTAAATCTTCCGCCACAATCAATCACACCTATACCGATTAATTCTGCTAAAACTACTAGTTTATTAATTGCTGTAGTTGTTTTACCCAGATAATCAGCAATTATTACAGGAAATTTTGCATGAATTATTAACTGCATTATTCTTTCAAGTTCAATTGCGTTTATTCTAGGGGAGGTAGAAGGTAAAGATAGAGCAATATCTTTTAATAATAAGTCAGTATCTTTTAGTGCAGTATCTTGAAGTGTAGTGTCAATACTAAGATAAACAGGTGCTTTAGGATTAGTATTTGTTATTTTAAGAGCTCTATGCAAAGATTCTACCACAGCTTCAGTACTATAAGGTTGATCATGCCATTTTACGTAATCTCGCACAATATTACTTTGAATATTTGAAGTATGTAACCAATCTATCCAGGGTCTTCTTTTATTTGCATCTAAAGGGCCAACTCCCCCAAGAATTAATAAAGGCACTCTATCACACCAAGCATTAAAAATTGCCATTGAGGCATGCATTAAACCAACGTTGCCATGTACCATTACTGCCATACATTTATTAGAAGCCTTAGCATATCCATGAGCAATAGCTACTGCTATTTCCTCATGACAACATAAAATTAGTTCTGGCTTAGTATTGTTATGGTAATTTAACATAGAATCATGTATACCTTTAATTGTAGACCCCGGATTAAATGCTACATATTCTATATTATGTTTTATTAGTATGTCCACAATTAAGTCTGAACCATATTTAGGATTTTTAATCACATTATTCATTAATTACTTCCTTATAGCAGTTAAAATTTTCCCATCATTATATTCTGGTACAAAAGGATATATATTTTCTTGTAAGCAAAATTGCAAATCTGCTTCAAATCCTCCCTTAAATAGCTTAGAAAAAGCAGATCCGTTAGATAAAAACTCAGATAAATTATCTTTGTTTTGTTCATACATATTTTTTAATGACCACTCAAAATCATTAAATTTTATATCGTTATGTTTTGAAAGACAAGATAGTAGTTTGCCAGCACAGCATGCGTCTTCTAAAGAATATTTTTCACCCATACCGGCACACACGATAATTACATCATTTTTTTGTTTTAGAAGTGCCGTGACTACATAAATTGCATTAAGGAACGAAGCTAGAAAAATTTTCGTAGCTTGTTTGCAAAAATGAATTGCTGGAGTTCCATTGGATGTAGTAAAAATGATAGTTTTCTCTTCTATATTTTTCATATAAGAAAGTGGAGAATTATCCATGTGGAAGCCATCTATTTGAAACATATCTCTTTCTCCACCTAAAAGGCAATTTTTAGTTTCTAATCCATTAAATATTTCTAATGCTTCATCTATAGTAGACGTAGGAATAATCTCCTTAGCGCTATGAGCCAATGCAGTCACTATAACGGATGTAGCTCTAAATACATCAATTACTATAGCAATCTTGCCTTTTACTATATCTGGCGACAAATTTCTATTAAACTGGACAACTTCAACTTTCATATTTTTTTCCTTTTCCAAAAAGTCTTAATCCATTAATTTTATTAACCACGAGGGATGGCCAATGTTTTTTCATCTATACTAACCATCTTCGCACTTGGTAAGTATCTTTCTACATGTTCTACCACAATTCTGGCTTGTTTTACTCTTTCTTCTAATTCATCAGCAGATGGCAAATGATTTTGATCCGGTTGTGATATAGGTCCGCACTTCAAATACACAGGAGATGCTACCTGTATAACTTTAGGCATGTCATAAGTTCTGAGAAGCCCCCCAGCAGATTTTGCAGTATCTGAAAAAATATCTAAAGGAACTTTGATGGTTTTGCGGAAAGCTTTTATCATACCAACTTCTAAATCAGGTATAATGTTAATAGTATCGCAACCATTTTCTTCTAATAATTTGGCCGATAAAGGGTTAGAACAGCCTGCATGTACCGAATACTTTAATATAACATCTTTTGGTATTTCTCCATCTTTTCTCATCTTATTAAATAAATATAATAACCCTTCATCATAAATTAAAAATCCGCGCACACCTAGCTCAATTCCTCTTTTTAAATCTTCTGTCGCATGAATTATATTTTCCATACCTCTTAAACGATAACCTATCCTCTTACCATTTGGAGAATTTACAAAAGCGCCAATATCACTTATTGCCCTTGGGCCTATAGACATAGTTAAGCCTATACGCTCTTTTTCGCATACTTTCACCATTTCTTTGACTTCAGCATCAGGTAGCCTAACAATTCCTCTACACTCAATAACTCTGCTTAATTTAACGTTATATTGCTCTGTCAATTTTAATGTCCGCAATAATATGTTTAAATTATTCATACTTGATAGTTCAATACCGTAATGGCCCCCGGCATCGAATTCTTTCATAGGTAACATGTTGCTATCATAGTCTCCAGAAGGGAAGCCATGGCTAATTAAATAATTTCTGGTTTTTTTGAATATTTGAATATTTTCCATAATTGTAATCTACTTTCTAAAAATTATTATCTCTACTTTTAAGTTAAGTCTAATTTGTACCATCTCATCCTAAATGAGATATAACTGCTGCAAAACCTGATATTAGTATCATAAATTTAAGAAAACTAACATCACAGGAAAAGATAATAACATACCATTAT
>JAJFBO010000172.1 GCA_020697025.1 Burkholderiales bacterium | reverse complement strand
GAAGATGAGCATAAATTTGATTTTGATTTGCTTGATCCAACCAAATTAATTCCAGAAGAACTAATACCAGTCAAATTAATTGGTAAATTAACACTAAATAGAAATCCAGATAATTTCTTTGCAGAAACCGAACAGGCTGCTTTCCACCCTGGACATGTTGTATCCGGAATTGATTTTACTAATGATCCACTGTTACAAGGGCGTTTATTTTCTTATACTGATACGCAAATAAGCCGTTTGGGCGGCGCAAATTTCCATGAAATTCCAATTAATCGTCCGCTATGTCCTTTTCATAATAATCAACGTGATGGAATGCACCGGCATATTATTAACAAAGGTCAGGCTGCCTATGAGCCAAACTCGTTAGCTAAAGGATATCCAAAAGAAGATAAAAGCAAAGGTTTTGTTAGTTATAATGAAAGAGTTGATGCACATAAAGTCAGGGCAAGAAGTCCATCTTTTTCTGATCATTTTTCTCAGGCTAAACTATTTTGGAATAGTCAAACTCCTATTGAACAAGAACATATTGTTAGTGCTTTTCAGTTTGAATTAAGTAAACTTGAAACACCTGCCATCAGGGAACGCATATTGGGACATCTGGCAAAAATCGATAAAAATCTAACTGCTAAAGTAGCTAATCATTTAGGTTTAGATAAAAATTTGCCTTCTGAAAATGAAGAAGCTAAAAATATGTCTACATCTACAGCATTGTCGATGATTAAAAATTTTAAATCTAGTTTAAAAACCAGAAAAGTTGCAGTCATTGCAATAAATGGAATTTTGCCGGATACAAAAATTACCGCTTTAAAAGAAGAGTTAATTATTGCAGGAGCTATGGTAAAAGTTATTTCAGATAAACTTGGCTTTTTAGATTCACAAAGTAAAATCAAAATAGATGGTACCTTCACTAATATGCCTTCAATAAATTTTGATGCAGTAATTGTATTAAATGGTAAAGAATTGCTTAATAATGGTGAGGCTGTACATTTTATCCTTGAGTCATACAAGCATTTAAAAACTATTTTGCTTGATGATACACTTATAACTGAGCTACAAGCTCGTGGGATACAAATAAAAAATAATGCTTCTGGAGTAATACTGTCTAATGATGCCAGCTTAAATAAAAGTTTTATGACAGCAGTCTTAAAACATAGGCACTGGGATCGCTCAAATGTAGAGATTATTCCTGCTTAGTTGATCTAAAAGGCTAACTTTAGTTAGCTTTTTAGCCTTTTTTGACAAATTACTGAGGTTTATATTAATGTCCTGGTTTTGGATGGCTATTTGTGCGGCAGTTTTATGGGGTCTTTGTTATATATTAAACCAGCTTACCCTAAAATATTTCAGCTCCTCGGAATTAATGCTGTTTGAGTCAGTAGTAATTAGTGTTATATTCTCTATTTATTTTATCTTTAAAGGTGATCTAAGTAGTTTTATTGGTAAGCTCTCCAGCCCAAAGCCGCTGTGCCTGATTTTTGCAAGTACGCTGGTTTATACAGTTGCCAGTATTCTTATTTTTAAAAGTATTAGTGCCAGCAATGCCAGTTTAGCCTCAGTAATTGAAGCATGTTATCCTATTTTTACAGTATTATTTGCTTTTATAATACTTGGAGAAATTCAGTTAAATTGGTTTTCAGCAGTTGGGTTTGTTTTAATTATAGCAGGAATTATTATTGTCAAACTATATGGAAAATAATTTGCTATACTTTAAAACTGTATAAAACCTGTATAAAACCCGCATAATTTTTTATGGGTGCTGTAATAAATAGTAATTAAGAAAGCAGATAAAGAAAAAGTACCAGCCTTTCTGGTCGTAACTAGCTTCTTCAAATTTTAAGTGGTTTATGTTACAATAGCGGGAAGTGTTATCACTTCCCAATTTTTATTTTTACAAGGTATAATAATTATGTCAGATTTACAACAACGTTTTGAGCAAATGGTTACTGCAGTTCGTGATGCTACAATTGATTTTAAGCCAGATAATACACAAAAATTAAAGTTATACGCATTTTATAAGCAAGCTACTGTTGGTGATGTACAAGGTGAATGTCCATCAGTAATCAATATGGTTGAAAGAGCTAAATGGCAGGCATGGAAAGCAATTAAAGGAATGAGTAAAGATAAAGCTATGGAAGGCTATCTTAACGTATTTCCAAAGTAGAGGAAATGTTAGAATATAAGAGTATTAAAACCAGATCCGGCAGCTGTGGTTATTCGACGCTTGGAACTGGAGCGCCGTTGATCATGGTGGTAGGTTATACTGGTACACTTTTTCATTGGCATGGTAAATTTGTAAATGAGTTAGCAAAACATTATACAGTATATTTAATTGATAATCGTAAAATTGGCTTGTCAGATTCAAGTAACGAAGAGACAATGCCAGGTTTTGCCCAAGATATAATTGATTTTATTGATGCTTTATCATTGACAAAACCTAATATTCTGGGCTGGTCTATGGGTGGAGTGGCAGTTCAGGAACTATTAAAAAATTATTCAAATAAAATAAATGCAGCTGTTTTATTAGCTACTGTACCATCAATTCCATATACTAATCCTGATTTTTTTAATTTTGTAAGAGATGCAGATAAAATACCAGCCAATGAGTTTAGGCAGGGAATTTATTATTACTTTTTTTCGCATAACCAACATAAAAAAACGAAAGATGAACTAACCAGTAATGCTTTAAAATTTAAAAATTATTCGTATCGTTTCGGGCAAAGCGCAAAAATATTGCAAGATACAGTGATACAGCGTTGGCCAGGTATGAATGCCAGTGATTTATCTAAAATTCAGGTGCCAACTTTATTATTATGGGCAAAAAATGATCTTGTAGTGCCAGAAAGCTCCCAGTTATTTTTTATTAAATATTTGCCGCATTCCAAGCTAGTTATCTATTCTGGTGGAGGACATTTTTTACTTCAAGAAAACTATCAGCAAATTGCTAAAGATATTATCAATTTTATTCCCTAGAAAATATGGTAAAATTAATACCTTTAACAAACTACAGTTAGATACGAATGCTTAGCAGGCAATAGCTGCCAAATAGCTATATAAGAATAATATATTAGAAAGTTTACAATGATAAAAAAAGCCTTATACAAAGTTTTTGGCACGCGTAATGAACGTTTATTAAAGGGGTATGCTAAGACAGTAGCAATAATAAATAAATTAGAACCTCAAATATCAGCATTATCCGATAAAGAGTTGCAGGCTAAAACTACAGAATTCAGGCAAAGGTATCAGAAGGGTGAAACACTATTACAACTACTTCCTGAAGCTTTTGCCGTGTGTCGCGAGGCTAGTCGCAGAGTACTAAATATGCGCCACTTTGATGTACAGCTAATTGGCGGTATGGTTTTAAATGATGGCAAGATCGCTGAAATGCGTACTGGTGAAGGTAAGACATTAAGCGGAACTTTGCCGGTATACTTAAATGCACTTGCTGGTTTAGGCGTGCATGTTGTGACAGTTAATGATTATTTAGCTAAACGTGATGCAACTGAATTGTCCAAATTATATGATTTTCTGGGCCTGAGTGTAGGGATTAATCTTCCGGATATGCCGCCACATGAGAAAAAGGCTGCTTATCTGGCGGATGTTACCTATGGAACCAATAATGAGTTTGGTTTTGATTATTTGCGTGATAATATGGTTTTTGAGCAGGCAGAAAAAGTACAACGGATTTTAAATTTTGCTATTGTTGATGAAGTTGACTCTATTTTAATTGATGAAGCAAGAACCCCATTAATTATCTCCGGGCCGGCAGAAGGTTCTGATGAGTTATATATTAGCCTAAATAAGGTTCC
>JAJFBO010000171.1 GCA_020697025.1 Burkholderiales bacterium | reverse complement strand
ATGGCATGTTTGTTACTGGTTCTGAGGATGGCGACTTAGTATTACTTAATATTAGAGGTGAGACATTGTATCGTACTAGATATAATCCAACGGCGCAAATGGGTATAAACCAAACCGCTATACTAGGTGATTATCTGCTGGTTGCTAATTGTGAATCTGGTATGGATGACAAAAATTTATGGTTATATCATCTCACTAATAAAAAAATAGATTTCTTGGATTCGTTAAATTTGAAAAGCAATAAAAGTTTATTACAAGTCTTTAATTTTAGCGTAGCTATGGGTGAACAGAGGAAACAAACTTTGTTTTTTGCTAGCACCCAGGAGGGAATAATATGGTATGGATTTATATCAAATAATAAACTCAAGGTAGATGGTCAAATAAAAAATCCTTCGCCTTTAGGTTCAGCTTTATATTATAATAGTATTGACAAAACATTGATACTATCACAATATTATACACAGGTATTTGAAATATCACTAGCACAACAAGCTGAGAATAAAACAGATTGAAATTAAACTAGTACTAATTTCATTAATACTATCAATAAATTTGATTAAAGATTAGCTGCGATTATTAACAGCTAATCTTAGTAAAAGATTTAAGTGCAGTAAATTTTGCTATTAATGACTAGTTGCTTGCCGTCATTATTCTATACCGGAATATTTTAGTAATGCATCAACTTGGGGGATACGCCCCATAAACGACTTAAAGTTTTTAAGCATTGGGTTTAATCCGCCTTGGGAAAGGATGGTGTCATGAAACTTTTGCCCAAGATTAGAATATTGTTCGACTCCCGCATTATCAAAGACGGCAAAGATATCAGTTGCTAATACTTCTGCCCATTTATAGCTATAATAACCCGATGCGTAACCACCAGCAAATATATGTGAAAATGTATTAGGAAATCTATTATATTTTGGTGGGATTATAACAGCAATATCTTTTCTTATTTGATTAAGTAGTGCATTATAATCAATGTCTGCACTTAAAGCCTGATGCAATGATAAATCAAATATTGCAAATTCGATTTGTCGTAACATTTGCAAACCGGATTGGTAATAACGGCTGGCTAAAAGTTTATTATATAGCTCTAAAGGCAGCTGACTTCCACATCCAACACGCTTACTTATAGTCCTTAGTACATGATAGTTCCAGGTAAAGTATTCCATAAACTGTGATGGAAGTTCTACAGCATCCCATTCAACCCCATTGATGCCGGATATAGCAAAATGATCAATTTCAGTTAATAAATGGTGTAGGGCATGTCCCATTTCGTGAAATAAGGTTTGTACTTCATCAAAAGTAAGTAAAGTCGGCAGTCCATTCAGTGGAGGGGTGAAATTACAAATTATATATGTTTGAGGTGTGATAGTTTTATTATCATAAGTAAAACGATCTCTGGCTGAATTCATCCAGGCACCAGGTTGTTTGCCATTTCTGGCACCTAAATCCATATATAAATTACCTATAATCTTGCCATTCTTAATTACATCAAAAGTTTGCATATCTGTATGCCAGGTAGGAATAGTATAATTTGGATTAAATTCAATATTATATAATTGATTAATTAATTTGAATAATCCATCAATTACTATCGGTAACTGAAAATATTGCTTTAGCTCTTCATTAGAGTAACTATATTTTTCCTGCTGTAGTTTTTCACTAAAATATTGTATATCCCAGGCTTTTAAATCTTGAATATTAAATTTTTTAGCAATATCTTTTAGTTCATTTATATCCTGGATAGCATGCGCTTTAGATTTTCCGGCTAACTGGTATAAGAAATCAAGTATTTGCTTAGAGTTTTCTGCCATTTTTGTATATAAAGATAACTCAGTATAGTTATTAAAGTTGAGGATTTTAGCTTTTTCCTCACGTAATTTTAATATCTGGCTAATAATTTGTGTGTTATCTAATTCAGGAGAACCAAGTTCGCTGGCACGGGTTACATATTCCTGATAAAGTTCTTCGCGTAAATTACGGTTATCGCAATATTGCATAATCGGAATATAACATGGAGCATGTAAACTTAGTTTATATAATCCTTCATGTCCATCTTTGGCTGCTTTTGCCGCTAATATTTGTAAAATATCATCAGGTACACCTGGAAGCTGTTCAATAGTCACTAACTTTGTATATTGATCTGTTGCATCAAGTACATTTTGTTCAAACTTTGTAGCTAGAATGCCCAGTTCATTTTGTAAATTTTTAAATATAGACTTTTTTGTTTCATTTAGATCAATACCACTTAAAAAAAACTCTCTAAATTCATTATCAATTACTTTTTTAGCTGTTTCACCAAGAGTTTTATATTCGTGTTTTTTAATCCATTTATAGTGGTTATATATTTTTTTATTTTGGCCCAGACTAACATAAAAATCTGTAATTTGTGGTTGAAATTTATCCTGTAAACTACGAAGGTCCGGACTGTCGTTAACGGCTAGTAGGTGATTGGTAAGGCCCCATAGCTGATTTAATTGGTAAAGATTAATATGCAAAAGTTGATTAATTTGCTCCCATGTAGCCTTTTCAAGCTCTTCAACTTGTGTGACATGAAACTTTGCCAGATTAAGTGTCCTGATTAAGGCCTCTTCTAACTGCTTAGTGTTAAATTTACCAAAAGGTATATATTCATATTTATCTAATAATGGATTACTCATGGCTATTCTTTCTGAAACCTATTTAAATAGTTAAAATTCTACCATTTCAAAATCTTCTTTCCGCGCCCCGCAATCAGGACAACTCCAATTTAACGGTATATCTTCCCATTTGGTTCCTGGGGCAATACCATCTTCAGGATATCCAATTGCTTCATCATAAATAAAGCCACAAATTAAGCACATATATTTTTTCATAACCTGCTTTAACCTCTACTCAAAATCATAATAACATTATACATAGGATTTATTTCCATTATTGCAACTATTTAATTCATTTATAATCAAATTGTCTTGGATCAAACAAAAGCCAAAAAACTATTCCGGCACACATGCAGATTAAACTACCAACTATTATCGGCAGGGTTGTACTAATACTTGCAATATAACCAGAAGCTATTGCCGGGATCGCTTGCGCCATTGCCATTACACTTGAGTTTATTCCCATTGCTTCACCACGTAGGTTATCTGGGGTTACCCGGGTAACTAAAGTTGAATTAAAGGCCATGGTTAAAGCATTGCAACTTGATAAAAATGGAGGAATACAATATAATAAATAAATTTTTCCGTCTGGTATCATAAAAAATGCAAATAAACAAAAGGCTGAACCAAACATACTAAAGCGTAGTATTTGATAATCTTTAGCGATTTTGGCTACCCTACGCACTACAAAGGCTTGAGCAAGGATGGACATTAAGCCGATGAAGGCAAAATAATTACCGATTCCTGATTGTGTGAAATGATATTTACTTGTCATTATTACCGCAAAGAATGTAGTAAAAAAAGTAAAGCCACTATTAAATAGGAATGTAGAAGGCATTATATTGCGTAAACCAGGTTTTCTAAAAGCTATAATAATATTATGAAGCGGGCGGGAAATATCCAGGCGCTTTTCACTTTTTAATTTTAAGGTTTCTGGTAAAAATTTAATAATCAAAAATACATTAATAATGCTTAAAGCTGTAATAAAATAAAATGGCATTGCTGCACTAAACCAGCTAACTAGATGATGATCTGATAAAACTCCACTTATTGCAGGGCCAAAAATAAACCCCAGGCCAAAAGCTATACCAATTAGGCCAAAATTTTTTGCTCTATTATCAGGAGCGCTAATGTCACCAATTACTGCCCCGGCAACTGATATATTACCA
>JAJFBO010000170.1 GCA_020697025.1 Burkholderiales bacterium | reverse complement strand
ACCAATAAATGCTGTGCTCACCCAAAAACTTCTGGTACGAGGATCGCTTAACTCAGAAATATATATAAATGAACCGCTAATACTACCCCCAATAGCAAAACCCTGACAAATACGTAATAAGATAAAAATAACTGCAGAACAAGGTCCGATTTCATTATAAGTTGGCATAACTGCAATGCAAAATGTTGCAATGCCAATTAAAATCATTGAATAATAAAGGCTGCGGCTACGGCCATAAATATCACCGATATGGCCAAAGACTAACCCACCAATTGGCCTGGCTATAAACCCAAGTGCAAAAACTGCAAAAGCAATTATTTGCTCTGAATCGGTACTAGTTTGAGGAAAAAATTGATGACCAAAAAATTGGATAAAAAATCCATAAATAATAAAATCATACCATTCAAAGGCACCGCCAAGGCTAGCGCTCAGGGCAGCTTTTATTTTCATTAATTATTTCCAATATATTAAGGCTTGAGAGAAGATTTTACCATAATTTATTGTTTTTATGAGCTTGATTATTATAGAAACATTTAGGACTAATAAAATTTCAGTTAAAGTAAAATCACATGTTGTGCCAAAAATAATAATTTTAAAAATAAAAAGCTGTATAGTTTTAGTCTTTAGATTATTAGTATAAATATTTTAATTAGTTTGGCTAATTTTAAGGAGAGAAAATGCATAATTTTTTTATAAATTATCCGCAGTTGGTGTGGCCTATAGTACTTTTACTGGCATGGTCTTTTGGTGAGGCAGGTACCTATTTAACTAAAATACCCAGGATTACATTTTATATGTTATTTGGTTTTATTTTTGCTAAACATCAAATTGGGCCGCTGCCAACTATAGATCATTCAGGAATTTTGTCTCTAGTAAATATTATTGCAGGATTAATTTTATTTAAATTTGGTTATAGGATAAATTTGCGCTGGATTTGGAGTCATCCAATAATTTTAGTAACAAGCTTAGTTGAATCAGGAATTACTTTTATTGCAGTTTTTATGTTATCCAGATTATTTGGAATTTCAATTTTACCTTCTTTAGAGTTTGCCTCACTCTTTATGGCGACATCACCATTTGTTATTATGAATATTGTTGATAATGAACAAAGTGCTGGGCAGGTAACAGAAAGAATTTTACATCTTACCGCACTAAATTGTATTCTGGCAATTTTTGTGTTTAAATTAATATCAGGTTTAATGGTATTTGAAAAATCAGGTAGTGTATGGCAGGCAACTTCAGCTAGTTTCATTATGATAGTATTATCAACTATTTTAGGGATAGGGTCGGCCTTACTTTTATCAATTATTATAAAACGTTCAAAATTAATGGCACATAAAAGCATTATATTGCTTTCAATAATAATTATTTTAGTAGTGGGTATAGCTGGGTCAATGCATATATCTTCTATTATCGCAGCATTATCCTTTGGTTTAACTCTAAGACACATGAAGATTGCTATGAGTCAAAATAGCCGTAATTTTGGCGCTTTAGAAAATCTTTTAACCCTGGTATTATTTATTGTTATACCGGTAAATTTAGATTGGCATAATTTAGGTTCTTTTCTTGGTTTAGGGATATCCTTATTTTTCAGTAGGTTAATTATCAAAACCACAGTAGTGGCATTATTTTCATATAATTGTGGCATATCAGTTCAAAAAGGTATTCTAACCGGTCTTGCTTTAACTCCAATATCTATATTTTCTATTTTACTTTTAGATCAAAGTTTTGCTGTTACAGCAGCCTTAAACCAGGAGTTTTTAGTTATCTCAGGAGTTATATTGTTTTTAGAGTTGATTGGGCCATGTTTTACACAGTATGCACTAATTAAAGCCCGGGAAACCGGACCAGATTGAGAATAAAATTTGCTTGGCTAAAAATATATTTTTAATTGAAAGAGATATTTATGAAACTAGGACCATTTAAAGATTCTAAACCCTATACAATAGGTGTTGAATTAGAGCTGCAATTAATCAACTTAAGTAATTTTGACTTGACAGCGGCAAGCCCCGATTTAATTTATTTGCTTAATAAATGTGAATTTCCAGGAAATGTTACGCCTGAAATTACTGAAAGTATGATTGAAGTTTGCACTGATGTAATGCACAATTATAATGAACTTAATGCTCAGTTAGAACAAATTCGCGAGTACTTGGTTACAGCGTGTGATAAATTAAATATTGGAATTTGTGGCGGGGGAACACATCCATTCCAAAAGTGGTCAGAGCAAAAGATATATAATAAGCAACGTTTTAATGAATCATCAGTACGATATGGTTATTTGGCTAAACAATTTACAGTTTTTGGCCAGCATGTACATATTGGGTGTGCATCTGGGGATAAAGCCCTTTATTTATTACATGCCTTAAGTCGCTATGTTCCACATTTTATTGCTTTGTCAGCCTCTTCACCATTTGTTCAAGGTACTGATACATTATTTAATTCGGCTCGTTTAAATTCTGTATTTGCTTTTCCACTAAGTGGACATGCGCCTTTTATTTTGAATTGGGAACAATTTGATAATGAGTATTTTGCCAAAATGTGTAAAACCGGGACTATAAAGACTATGAAGGATTTTTATTGGGATATTCGTCCAAAACCTGAATACGGCACTATTGAGCTTAGGGTTTGCGATACTCCATTAACAGTCAAAAAAGCTGGAATGCTGGCTGCATATTTACAGGCTTTATGCCATTATATATTAGAGGCAGAGCCTGTAGAATTATCAGAAGATATTTATCTGGTCTATAATCATAATCGTTTTCAGGCGTGCCGCTTTGGTATGAATGGTAAAATTATTGATCCACAATCATATGGGCAAACTACGATACGTGAGGAAATTTTAGGCATGATCCATAAAATAGAACCGCATGCAGTAGAGTTGGGATCTGGTGAAGCATTCAAATTACTCAGAAAATATGTAGTTAAAGGTAATGATGCCGACTATTTACGGGAACAGTTTATCAGTAGCGATAGTTTAGAATATATTATTGATAAGTCATTAATTAAATTTCGTCAATAAGACTAATCATTGTGTGTATAATAGCGTCAGATTTATAATTATTTTGGGACTATATGGGACCCGGGAAGAGATAAGTGACTAAAATTGCCGAACGCCTGACTTTATTACGCCAACTTATGCAAAAACATAAAATTGATTTTTATCTTATTCCCGCAACTGATGCACATAATAATGAATATGTGCCAGAATGCTGGCTTAGACGCCACTGGATTAGCGGCTTTACCGGATCTGCCGGCGAAGTTTTGGTATCACTAAATTCGGCTTATCTATGGACAGACGGCCGCTATACTTTGCAAGCCGGGCGCGAATTGGATAATAATTTATATACATTAATGCACCAACCTTTATTTAACTTGGAAACAGAGCAATGGTTTAAGGCTAATCTAACTGGAAAAACTCTTGGAGTTGATCCAAAAGTCATTGGAATTATGCGTACTGAACAATTAGACAAAATTATGCATTCAGTAGATGGACAGTTATTATTAATTGATGAAAATCTAGTTGATAAATGTAAAATACAATTAGGTGAAATAATAAAGTTGCCATCTGCAAAAGTAGTTGTTCAGGAAGAAAAATATAGTGGTGAATCAGTTGGGAGTAAGTTAGTCTGCTTACGTGATAAGTTGCGTAACCACCAGGCTAACTATATTGCATTAAATGTTTTAGATGAAATAGCCTGGTTGTTTAATTTACGTGGGGCGGATATCGAATATAATCCTCTGGTTATTTGTTATGCAATAATTGGCTTGAATGATGCTTGTATTTATGTTGATAAAACTAAGCTATCGTCTCA
>JAJFBO010000169.1 GCA_020697025.1 Burkholderiales bacterium | reverse complement strand
ATACACCTTATAATTACACATAATTTGTATAAATTTATACTAGTTTTAAAGTTATCAATTAACAGTCAGACGTTTCGAGGCGTCCGGCTTACAACCCCTGAAAGGACTATTATTTAAATTTAATTTTAACATTTTAAAAAATCTGTGCTATAATTCGGGTGTACTAGTTAACTAGGACACAGAAAGGATTAAAATGTTAAATGTTGATAATATAAAATTCGCCTATTCTAAATATAATTCTTTATTTGACAATTTAAATTTAGAATTAAAAAAAGGCGGCATATGTGGCTTACTTGGAAAAAATGGAGCTGGAAAGACTACTTTAATGAGTTTACTTAGCGGAGTTCTTTTTCCTGATTATGGCATGATTAATTTTCTAAATATGAGTAGTATAAACCGTTCAAAACAATTTCTACAGGAAGTATATTTACTTACTGACACTGAATTTGCTAAACCACAACATCTCACAGGTAATCAATATCTTAAAGCTTATGCCAGTTTCTATCCAAGATTTGATTATAATAGATTTAATGTTATGTTACAGGAATGGGGTATTAGTTCGACAAAGAAATTAAACCAGTTTTCTGGTGGAGAGTATAAAAAATTCCTGCTTAGTTTTGCCTTGGCCAGCAATTGCCGGTTATTACTGCTTGATGAACCAACTAATGGGCTGGATATTCCGGCTAAGGTAAAATTCAGGAGTCTGGTTGCAAATACTATAACTGAAGATAGCAGTATAATAATTTCCAGTCATCAGGTACGGGATTTAGAAGATTTAATTGATCCAATTATTATTCTTGACCAAGGTCAAATTATCCTAAACCAAAGTATTGCAGAAATTGAAAATAAAATTTCTTTTACTACTACCACTAATAAGCCAGCACTGGGGACTACGCTATATACCACCCCAGTAATTAACGGCTTTACTTCAGCAATAATCCGGCATAATGATGAAAAATATACCAAAGTCGACCTTGAAATATTATTTAGTGCAGTAATTAATAATCCAAAATTAATTCAATCCTTATGGAGTGATAAATGAACTACCAAACTTGTTATGCTTTAATAAAGCGAGAATATTACGAAACACGCAACCTGGTTTTTTGGCTCTTTCTTCTAACTTTAATATTACTATTTATCCATACGGTACCAAATATTTTGGTATCTGATATTGATTTATTAAATGGCAGTAAAATAATATATATGGTTATTGGGGGCATTATTGCCAGTTATACTTTCTGGGAGTTTAAATCTGATAGTGATCTCCGGTCTTATCTACTAATACCAGCTAATGCAATAGAGAAACTAACCGCTAAAATTATTTTTTATGTTGTTGGTTGGCTAATGTTATTTATTTTTTGTTTACTAATTGCCAATATCGTAATATTTTCTAAAATGCTGTTTTTAACTAATCAAGGGGTACCAGGATTAGTAGTATTAAATGTTGCTCCTGCATTATTTCAATCTTTCCTCCAGGTATTATTAATTCAATCCATAGCGATTTTTGCAACTCCAGGAGATCGTATACTTTCGGTAAGAGAGTTGGCTACTAATATAAGCGTTAATCCAAATACTATTAGCCGTGCTTATAATGAATTACAAAATAAGGGTATTATTGAACATCAAAGGGGCATTGGTTACTTTATTGCTGATAATGCTAAAGAGCTGGCACTACATATAAGGCGGGAAGAGTTTACCAAAGTACATTTGCCTATACTACTTCACCAGATGGAAACATTAAAGATTACCTGGCAGGATTTGCAAGAAATAGAGCAGTCTTTAACTTTAAAGGAATAATATGAAAAAATATACAAATAAAATATTAATTATAGCAATAAGTTGCCTGACTATATTACTAATTAATCTGGTAATTAAGAATAAAATTTACTTTGGTACAAAGCATTCAGTAATTTTAACTGCAGACTTAAATAAAGTTAAATCTGTTGAATTTAATGGAAATCGGGAGTTGCAACTTAAACAAGGCGCTATTGAATCAGGAATTAAACTTCCGCCTGATGCATATATAGAAGATAGAACGCTCTATCTGGTATTAAAAGGAGATGAACAGGTAATTAAGCTTACATTGCCTGAGCTTGAAGAAATTCATATATCTGGGGCAGCTAAAGTTACTTTAGATAATTTTAAGCAAAAAGATATTAAAGTAAAATTAGCCGGGGCATCTAACTTTATAATCATAAACTCTAATTTCAGCAATGTTAATTTATCTTCTGCAGGCGATTCACAACTAATTTTTAAAGATTGCAGACTAAAAAATTTAAACGTTAATTTAACTGGTTCTTCAAATATAATAATAAATAGTTTTGCTAACGGTAGCCTGACGGGGATGGCTGCTGGCAATGTGAATATTACATATTCAGGTAATTTAATTAATAATAAATTAAAAATCTTTGGTAACAGTAATATAAGCAGGATAAATAAATAAAAATTTTATTTCAGGAATATAAATATGAAAAAGTAATCCGTAACTGGGAGTTAATCTTTTTTACCTCATCTTCATTTGCTGCTAACTTAGTAATGGTTTTATCTGGCGGTGACAACCCATTAATGAATCAAGTTGCTAACTCAACTAAACATTTTGCAAATTTATAAATGTGATAAATTCGGCACAAAAATTTTTATTAGTACCTTTTTTCTCTTGGCCAAATTATATAATGATTCAAAAAAATGTGCAATAAGGAATTTCCGTAGATATATACTGTTAAATGATCCGTAATTACCAAACCTAATTTAAATATCGGTTTATTTATTTCGAAAGCTAATATTACAGTAATATAATTCTGTTTAAAACAAATTCTCAAATTTTGCTTATAGAAAGTGACTTCTCATGGGCATGAAGTTCAGTAAACTCAAATTTAGAAGTAGTTTATTAAGTGGAATATTAAATATCCCACTACCTATTAAGTGCAGTCAACTCAAATTCAAAAGTAGCTTTTAAGTATACAAACTATTATTTTTGAAATTCGGATATCTGAAACAAACATTGCTCAGGAGAAGTTGCATGACTATAAATAGAACCACAGCAAGATGCAGTGCCATAACCACATTCACTCCAGTAGCTGCTACCACTTTTTTGCCCAGTGCCATTTATAGTAAGCTTAACAGATCCAGGCATATCTTTTTTTGCACTTATATACATGCATGTTATTTGCTTAGGAGCATAAATTGGATTAGGAATAATATCCAAAGTAGCAGAACTAAATTTTAAAGCCGGAGGATTAGAAGCAAAATTGCTAAAAGCATTCCATATTAAAGCACCTATCTTCTCCTTTCCTGTATAACCGACCTTAACCATTGCTGCAGAAGGACATGAATAAGTTTGAACAACGCATTCCTGATTTTTTTTACATATAGTTTCCTCAGCTGTGGCGGCTAAACTCCAGTTCATATTATATTGATAGTCTGCAATATACTTAGCCTCAACATTATACGTAACAACCGCATCTTTTTGAAAAATCATTATTTTAATGGCATTTTTAATACTTTTATCATTTGATACTACAGTTTGCCCATTTTCTTTAACTTCAATAACATTTCCCTGAATTCCTGGATTATACGAGACTAAAGGTTTGCCGTTACTATTAGCTATCGTAATAAATACTGTATTTTTCTCATTACCCTCAAATGTGATCATGAAATTACCATTCATTAAATCATCTATTCTTCTTGATGATGAAGAAAATAAAGTATTAGTGTTTACAGGAATATTATCAACACCTTGCTGGTGCTCAACAATAAGTGCATTTGAAAATGAACTTAATAAAGCAAGTAAACTCATTAAAATAAATTGCCAAACTAATTTATGCATAAATAATCTCTCTTTTAAAAATATTAAAATGCTTATTTTATATCTACTATATCAAATGTTTAGTATAAAATAAAATATTATTTCTTTTTAATTGACAGGGCAAATCCACGGGGCTTAAGCTCTCTCATTGCACATAATTAAGATGTGTTTGCCCTGACTTACCCGGAGTAATTTTGGTATTCTCCGGGTTTTAAGTGTACTGAGTACTTTACTATTGATTGCTTATATCTTAAGCAAGTACATTTAATCATTAATTTAAAAATTTAGCAGTTCTAATATGGTTTTGGGGCTTTTAAATGTAAGCTAAAATCAGCAATGCTAGTTCCCACACTATTTAACGTATAATTTAATAGAACAATTTCTCTCAATGAATTTTTTTGATCATAATTAATTTCTAATCTCTTAGTAAAGTCAGTATACTTAATATTTACATATACTTTTTGATTTGCTTCAGGCGATACAGATACATCTTTACAGCCATACTCCTCATTTGGATAGCCCATATTATAAGGAAATGGGAAATTTGTTAACTCTTTTTCTGCCACATAAACTGAAACTAATACTTGATTTCCTCCTACCCAATCATCCCCATATTGGTTAACACCACAAAATGTGAGGGTCTTACCGCTTGCAAAACTAGAGAATACTACTAAAAACAGCCCCCAAATTATTAAACAAATTTTTTTCATGATTTATATTATCCTTTTTTATATTAATATCTTGTACTTTGTTATGCAAAAATACTCTGGATTATTAAAAAACTATTCCATAACAGCACATTAAGCGGAATTATAACATTAGGTAGTAACAAAAGCTATACGGAATTTCGGTAGTTAGGCCTATTTATACCAGGTCGCTAACTCAACTAAATATTTGTTTACAACTTCATTTGGGATAAAATCCAATAGATTTTCCTGGTCTATCATTAAGCAGATTTTGCACATGCTCAATCTGCTTTTCACTAATATTTGCAAAATCGGTTTTCTTTGCAAAAAATCTTCTAATTAAGTATATTATCCTAAAGCTTATACTTATCTTTATTTCTTTATGGATTCAACCGCTAATCATTTCAGACGACTGGCCAATTGCTAGTTTTTTTAATATATTTTGTAATCTTAGGCTACTGTGCTTTAGCTTACGTTTTCTAAATTTTTATAATCTGTGAAATACTATTCTCCGGTGAACCCACTACTTTTTATATAATTAATTGTTCTATATATTGTAGGCCTATGTTTCCCTAGCAACTCCGAAAGATCATTTACGGTTAAATGCTTTAATGGCAGCGATGTATTTGTAAGTTTATTCACCTTATTATGCCAGATAGTGCAAATTGTCCGAGGGTTAGATGCTTATACAATTTTGTTTTTCAATTCTAATTTGGTCATTACAATTTTAAACTGAAACATCTAACCTTTTCTATTTATTTTTATCGCACCTTATTTTACAATTTGCGCAAGAGGGTAGAAAAAGTCTACCGGCTTGGAAATTAATAGTGTATAATTATTTTAACATAGTTCATATATTTATTAAGCGCATCGCGTGCAGAAGAGATTAATAA
>JAJFBO010000168.1 GCA_020697025.1 Burkholderiales bacterium | reverse complement strand
TAGCCGAGAATTTCTTTGGGATTATTAAAAAAGAGTATATAAATCAAACCAGATTTACTACTAGAGATCAAGCTAAGCTTGGCATCTTTGATTACATTGAGGGTTGGTATAATACGCAAAGGATCCATTCAAAAATTGGCTATTTAACTCCGGTTGAATTTGAAGAGTTAGAAGTAATACTACCAGTTAATGAAAGCAAAAATATGAATATGAATCTGAAAATGGTGGTGAAATCGGCATAGTTATAAAATATTTTTTTAAACAGGAAATCCTTGTAAAGCTTGTGTCCGGTTAATTAGGTAAGATTCAGTTAACCTATTATTCATAATTCAAGTTTTAATTATATTAAATGTGCCATTCAATAAAGCTTGCAATAAACCAATAACTATGATCATATCCCTCATGGTAATTTACTTGTAAAGTTTGTCCATAATCTTCACAAACTTTGGCAAAATTTTCAGTCAAGAGCTGCTTTTCAAGAAATGGGTCAGATAAGCCTTGTTCAATAATTATTGGTTGTGGATGACAGAAGCCTGATTTCATTAATTCAGTTGCATCCCATATCTTCCATTCTTCTTTATCATTTCCTAAATATCCATTAAAGGCTTTTTGCCCCCATGGACACTGACTTGGATTAACAATTGGAGCAAAAGCTGAAATTTTATAATACTTGTATGGGTTTTTTAAACCAATTACAAGTGCACCGTGGCCACCCATAGAATGTCCACAGATTGAAATTTTAGCATTAGATGATATGAATTCAGTTTTAATTAAATTGTATAATTCATTATTAATATAATTATACATATCGTAGTGATCTTTGTAGCCTGGAGTTGATGCACTCAAATAAAAACTTGCACCCGAACCAAAATCATCAGATTCATGTTCATAGGGCAAAGTTAAACCACGTGGCGAAGTATCTGGACAGAGCAGCATGATATTTTTATCAGCCAGGTATTTTTGTGCGCCAGCTTTTATTATAAAATTTTCTTCGGTACAGGTAAGACCGGACAGCCATAGCATGCAACTAACTGGTGGATTTGCCTGCAACGGTAAAAAGACTGAAAAACGCATTTTGGTTTTAGTAATAAGTGAATCATGTTCGTAAAAGCGAACTTCACCACCAAAACATTTGCTTGATTTTAATATTTGCATAATTAGTTATGTTTAAAATTAATTACACTACGAATACTTTTACCTTCGTGCATATAATCAAAAGCTTTGTTTATGTCTTTTAGTGGCATGTTATAGGTAACTAAGTCATCAATGGCCTGGTAGAAATTTCGGCTCCTGAGGCAGCAACCCCAATAATAATCGACTGTCCCCAGCCTTTATGGCAACATTCCAGGGCAGTTCGCATTACATCAGTATTACCAATACACTCAAAAGAATAATCAACTCCGCCATTGGTAATTTTAATAATATGTTCCTGCAAAGGCCCTTTAATATCATTAGGATTGATACAATCGGTAGCACCTAGTTTTTTTGCCATTGCAAATTTATCCGGATTTGTATCTATCGCAATAATCCCGCTGGCTTTCGCCATTTTGGCGCCCTGGATACAAGATAATCCAATACCACCTAAGCCAAAGATGGCAACGGTAGACCCATGTTCAACTTTCGCAGTATTTAACACAGCGCCAATCCCAGTGGTAACGCCGCATCCAAGCAGGCACACTTTATTTAAATCAGCTTCGGGATTAATTTTAGCTAATGAAATTTCTGCAATTACTGCATACTCAGCGAAAGTAGAGGTTCCCATATAATGAAAAATTGGTTTACCATCTTTAGACAATCGGCTAGTACCATCTGGCATTAGTCCTTTCCCCTGGGTTTCACGAATTTTCTGGCATAAATTGGTTTTACTGGATGTACAAAATTTACATTCTCCACATTCTGGAATATATAAAGGGATAACATGATCTCCTTTTTTTAAAGTAGTTACTCCGGGGCCAACTTCTTCTACAATACCGCCGCCTTCGTGACCTAACACTACAGGGAAAATACCTTCTGGGTCCGCACCAGATAAGGTATACGCATCTGTATGACAAACACCGCTAGCAATAATTTTTACCAAAACTTCTCCATGTTTAGGCCTTTCTAAGTCAACTTCTTCAATTGAAAGTTTTTCTCCAGGCCCCCATGCAACAGCAGCTTTTATTTTCATTACATATCCCTTCTATTTAATATCCCATAATTATAACAAGTTGCTAATAGTGAATTATAATAATTGTGCTAATCGCTCACTTGTAACTTTATCTCCATATAGATTAGTACCTTCCAAAGTTGCCATAACCAATACAGCATTTGTTAGGTTAGCAGCTGATAGATTAGCGTTTATAAGATTGCTATTAGTCATATTTGCGCCAGTAAGAGTAGCTTGTGATAAATCTATATAAGATGCAGAAGAACCGCTGAGGTTAGCGTTTACCAAACTAGCTTAAGAATGGTTACCATTTATTATAGCATTACTTAAATCGCACCCATTACAAATATTAGTTTTGTTAAATGCATCTAAGTCGCTTGGATTATAAGCATTCGCAATTGCTGCACTAGTTAATAAAAAGGCCGTTAAAAAAGTTAATTTTTTCATATATTTTTCCTATTATTAAAGTGTTATTTTAAATATTATTCCTATTTATATAAAAAAGAATTATATCACATCAAGATAATTATTTTCTTTGACTCTATTTAAGTCAATCAGTTTTCTATGTAGCCAATCTAATAATTAGTATGAATAAGATCCTACCTCTATTTCCAATTTGTAACATTCATTAATGAATGCATTATTTTTACTCAAAGAGGTTGTTGAAATCTGAAATCAATAAATTTTTATATTGAGTAAAATCAATTGGTTGCAAAATTAAAAATGCGGTTTTTTCCAGATTGCAACAGCCCCTGAAAAAGATTATAGTCAAGATTATCTAAATCTTCTATAAGTTCATTGTAAATATTTATATAAGAACTATTTAATATTAAGCTTCTTGCCATAATAAGTAAAGTGAAAATTTAACAATCAATATATTTTTTGTTTTATCAATTTATAATACTGCGCGTATTTATCTTATAACATACATAAACTAAATAAGGGGTGAAGTAGGGCACAACCCACCCTCATATTTTTTATTATAATTTTCGCTAGGTAACATAATAGTAATTGCTGGTAAAAAACAAGCGATAACTATTAGATTATCGAAAGCTCGTAAAAAAAGGTGCCAAATTTCCTGATAAAAAATAGATTTTAGTCTGTAAATGCTACTTTGATAACTTGAATTATATTTCTAAGCACACAATAGTGAATTAAGGTAAATGCAGCTGCTAGATCTTTAATTTTACTTTATTCGGCATGCAATGCTTGCTCAATTTTTAAATAGATAGACATGTATCTCATCATTTTTATTAATTTTTTGGTTCATTTAAATTACCTTTCAGACAAATATTAGCACATTGAATAATTTTCCTTGCTAATTTTTTGTCCGGATTTATAGGTAAGATTCATCAGATTATGAAGATGCTGAAAGTGGATGTATGGTTTTTACTATGGTAATGACAAAGTTAAGCTAATTTTAAAAGTAAATAATTTTTCTGTGCAAATGTGCCAGCTAGTCCATGCAGCAAGAAAATTTGCGCTAAGAATTTTGTTATATAATTTAATCAACATTTTATCTTTTTGAGGGATGAGCGATAGAATACCAAAATGGGATGCAATTTTGTGAGAGGTCCTATTTTTACACGTATCCGGGCATGACCCGTCTTAGCTTTGCAAGAGTTATGTAATAAGTATAAGGCAACTTTATTAGTTGATATGGCACATGATTTAGGGTGCTTTGGACCGACTGGAAGAGGCTTTTTAGAAGTGCAAAATATGGGGTAGGTAAAGTAGATATCATAATGGGCAGTTTCTCAAAAGCTTTTGCTTCAAATGGTGGGTGGTATGTCGCAACAAACCATCCGGCTTTAAAATTAGCACTGCGCTTTAGTTGCGGCCCATTAACTTTTACTAATGCTATATCTCCCATTCAAGTAGCTATTGTGTCTGCATGTTTAGAAATTATGTAATCAGAAGAGGGTAGGCAAAGGCGTGACAAACTTATGGAAAACATAAATTATCTAGGAAAGCTTATGCAAGAAGCAGGATTTGAGGTTTTGGGCCATCCAAGCGCAATTGTTCAGGTAAAACTAGGCAGTACTGAGCTAGTAGCAAGATATATGACAAAATTTACCCTTGAAGCACCTGAAATTTTATGAATTTTATTGAATTTCAGGTGCGAATTTAAACCATTTCTATATTTACGTAATCACAACTCTATTTAAATCATAGATAAGTACTATTTGGTAATTATTTATTTTAATGTGGCGCAGGGGTTTATCGACCATAATAGCAATCCAGGGTTATCAGTGTGATAATTATCTGCTATAAATTGTACAATGTAACTATTATTATAGCGAAGAGGATCTGCACTACCATATCCATAAAGGTACGCCCCAGTATTATACTTGCTTAAATTTATAGAAAAGTAATTCGATGCGGAAAGATCACTATATTTTATATTAGCATTTTCATCAATTTGCAGTAGTTTATCTGTAACTAGAGGGCCACCTACAGTATCTTTATAGAGAGCATAAACTGGATAACCGTCAACTTTTTTCGGATTATATACATCCCTACAACCCATGTCCGGGCATGTAACTAGACAAGTAGTTAAATTAGTTACATTAATAGTCATGCTAGCTTCATCAGTATAAGCATAATTGCTAGCTCCTATCATCATTATTGGTAATACAACTTTAATAATTACTTGCTTGATCGTCATTTATTTATCTCTTTCAATATTTATTATTAGGGTATTAAATATAGCATTGGCTAAATACACAATTCAGCCTGCTAAAAGTTCAATTTACAGCCAATATTTAGAATGAAAAATCTATTTTACCAAATTCACTATTATACCAATAATAGTGAATTATTTTAGGTTAAATGCAGTAGTGAGGTTTTTACGGGTTCAATTCCTTAAAATAAATTTTAGTTCCATTGCTTTTCAACGCCCGGTTTAAGCAAATTTCTCAAACTAGGCATATAAATATTTATTTCTTCTTGCTTCTTTTTTCTATCAAAACGCAACATTAAATTAGTTTGTAGTTGGC
>JAJFBO010000167.1 GCA_020697025.1 Burkholderiales bacterium | reverse complement strand
GCCAAATAGGCATAAACCATGAATTCATACCATTCCAATATATTAGAAGTAATGCCAATTTGTAGAAGATGACGATTTAATTTAACCATAATTTATTTTACAGTTACAGGAACCTTACCTGTAACACTCTTGTTAACCAATATACTATACTTCTAGTACTAATAAATTACCTGCTATTTGCATAAATAGTTATGTGAAGGCTTTTGAAACATTAATATAATCTTGAAACAGCTTATATACATGTTTTACTAAAAGAGCCTTCACGTAAGTATTTATACGCCCACAAAGAATTTTACCATGATTTCCTGCTCCTAAAAGGATTAATGAAACTAATAATAATTTTAATTAAATGCAGACATAGTTGATTCTATAAGACCTCTACCAATAATATTTCGCTAGTTTATATCAATTGTACTATATATAACTGCTATATTTAAATAAGTTTAGTTATATAATAAACAAACACCTATAACCAAACTTTACTTAAAACTGTGCGGTTTTTGTTAAATAATCACTTGCAATTTGACGCTTAGATACTATATAATACTATGAGGATTAATCAACTTTAAGGGGGTTTTATGAATAATTATCAATATAATGCTTATCAAATGGCGGTGCCGTCGCCCGAAATTCGTCAGCAGGTGCTGCGTAGTACATACTTATTACTCGCGCTATCAATGATTCCTACAGCTATAGGTGCATTAGTTGGAATGAACTTATCTTTTCATTTTTTGGCGGCTAGCCCAATAATGGGAACATTATTGTTAATTGGCGGTATGTACTTTATGATGTATATGGTAGAACGAAACAAAAATAGTTTTGCCGGAGTTGTGTGGCTTATGGCATTTACCTTTTTGATGGGAGCCTTGCTTGGTCCGTTATTAAGTTTTGCGCTTAGAGTTCCAAATGGCCACAGCTTAATATTGTTAGCCGCAATTTTAACTTCAGCTGTATTTTTTGCCATGACGGCAATTGCCTTTACAGTTAAAAAAGAAATGAATTTTTTAAGTAGTTTTCTTTCAATTGGTGCCGTAGTACTGTTTATTGCAATTATTGCCAATATATTTTTAAGAATGCCTGGATTATATTTGATGATTTGTGGGGCTTTCGTAATTTTTTCTTCACTAATGATATTATGGCAGGTAAACCAGATAGTGCGTGGCGGGGAAACTAACTATATTTCTGCAACATTATCAATCTATATTAGCTTATACAACTTGTTTACCAGCTTATTACAGATTATTCTAGCATTCACTGGTAATGACAGAAGATAAATTAATAGAATTTCCAGACAGCCTTTTTAAGCTAAAAAGTACTTTTAAGCCAGCTGGTGATCAACCACAGGCAATTAGCGGATTACTGGAGGGTTTGAAAGATGGATTACAATTTCAAACCCTTCTAGGCGTTACAGGCAGTGGTAAAACCTATACCATGGCTAATATTATCGCCAGAAGCGGCAGGCCGGCCTTGGTTATGGCTCATAATAAAACTCTGGCTGCCCAGTTATATGCTGAATTCCGTGATTTCTTTCCCCAAAATAAAGTTGAATACTTTGTATCTTACTACGACTACTATCAGCCAGAAGCCTATGTTCCACATAAAGACTTATTTATTGAAAAAGATTCAAGTATTAATGAACATATTGAGCAAATGCGGTTATCTGCAACTAAGTCATTATTGGAAAACCAGGATGTAATCGTTGTAGCAACAGTATCAGCAATTTATGGTATTGGTGATGAAAAAGCTTATCAACAGATGATCTTACATGTACGTGAAGGGGAAAAGATCAGTCATAAAATGATTATTTCACGATTAGTTAGCATGCAGTACGAACGGGCTGACATTGAATTTAAACGAGGAACATTTAGAATTCGTGGTGAGACTATTGATGTTTTTCCATCTGAATATTTTGATATGGCGTTAAGAATTTCTCTTTTTGATGATGAGGTGGAAAATTTATTTTTGTTTGACCCGCTAACAGGTAAGGTTAAAGAGCGTATTTCGAGATTTACAGTATTTCCATCTTCACATTATGTAACTCCTAAAGAAACTGTTGATACAGCTTGTGAGAAAATAAAAATAGAGCTGGAAGCCCGAATAAAAGAATATGAAGCCATGGGTAAATTTATTGAAGCATACCGTATTAAACAGCGTACAGAATTTGATTTGGAAATGTTAAATCAGACCGGATTTTGTAAGGGGATAGAAAATTATTCAAGACATTTAACTAATCGTGGCCCTGGCACGCCGCCGCCTACCTTAATTGATTATTTAAAACAAAATGCAATTTTATTTATTGATGAATCACATGTAACTATTCCGCAAATTGGCGGAATGTATAATGGAGATAGAGCCAGAAAGCAAAATTTAATTGACTACGGTTTTCGTCTGCCATCGGCTATTGACAATCGGCCATTACAATTTAATGAATTCGAGGCAAGAATGCCCCAAACAATATTTGTATCGGCAACTCCGGGAAATTATGAGTCTGAACACCAGGATAATCTGGTCGAACTATTAGTGCGTCCGACGGGTTTGATTGATCCACTTATAGAAGTACGGCCGGTTGAGACACAAATAGACGATCTGTTAAATGAAATTATTTTGCGACAAAAGAAAAATGAGCGTGTCTTAGTAACGACATTAACTAAAAAAATGGCTGAAAAACTTGCCGAATATTATAGTGAAAATGGAGTTAAAGTCCGATATTTGCATTCAGATATTGATACTGTCGAGCGTGTTGAAATTATTCGTGATTTGCGTCTAGGTATATTTGATGTTTTAGTTGGGGTCAATTTACTCCGTGAAGGCTTGGATATACCAGAAGTTAGCCTGGTAGCAATTCTTGATGCTGACAAGGAGGGTTTCTTACGTTCAGTTCGTTCATTAATTCAAACTATTGGGCGCGCAGCACGGAATTTAAATGGTATGGCGATTCTATATGCTGCTAAAATAACTAACTCAATGGCACAGACTATAGAAGAGACTAATCGGCGGCGTGAGAAACAAACATTATTTAATTTGCAACATAATATTATACCGCATTCTATAAGTAAGCCTATAAATGATATAATAGATGGTATTTATCAAGAAGCCACTGAGAAAAAATATGAGGTTAAATTACCTAAAAATCTATCAGATAAAGAATTGACCAAGCTAATTAAGCAAGTCGAGAAGAAAATGAAGATACATGTAATGAATCTGGAGTTTGAACAAGCAGCATTATGTCGTGATGAACTTAAAAAATTAAGAGAAATACTTCTAAAATAAATGACATTATTTATTAGCAATTAATTAACTCTGGTTAGATGAGGAAACATATGAAGCCATTTATTATTGGAGTTGCTGGAGGTTCTGGCTCAGGCAAGTCAACGGTAACAGATCAGATTATCGGTGCGATCGGCCGGGAGAATGTGTCAGTTTTTTTACAGGATAATTACTATATTGATCGGTCTGAACTTACTTTAGAAGAGCGTGAGAAACTAAATTATGACCATCCAGATGCCTTTGACTGGAGCTTGTTAAAAAAGCATGTAAACGATTTATGTCATGGTTTACAAATTGAAATGCCAAAGTACGATTTTACTACGCATCTTAGAAAAGCACAAACCAAATTGGTAGTTCCAGAGAAAGTTGTAATTATTGAGGGTATTTTGGCTTTTTATGATGAAGCAATGGCTAATCAAATGGCACTTAGAATCTTTGTAGATACTTCTGCTGACGTTAGATTAATGAGGCGTTTGAAGCGAGATATTCACAGCAGAGGCAGAAGTTTGGATAATGTACTAAAACAATATACCCAATATGTCCGCCCTATGCATATGCGTTTTGTTGAGCCGACTAAAAGGCGTGCGCATATTATTATTCCGCATGGTTCTAATAAAGCAGCTTTAGAAATGATTGTGTCACGCATTCGCTCGGTTATTAACG
>JAJFBO010000166.1 GCA_020697025.1 Burkholderiales bacterium | reverse complement strand
TTAGCTATTTCCAGAGCTTGCCACAGCTTGCTTTAAAAAATTAATTACATAATTTTTTAGCAGGCACTTCCAGCTTGATACCATTTGGATAGCCCCGATAACGGACATGATACTTTTTATTTAGATAAGCTAAAAACCCACTTTTACCGCAGCCTAAACGAACAGCAAGGGATAGCCAGCTAATATATTTTTTATCTGTCCATGCAGCCTCAGCCAGGCCTGACATTTTGGGCAATGCCATATAAAACAAATGTTCTTCAGAAGGTATTAATTCTGACCATAAAGCTCCCTCTACGCCCAAGATATTACGTGTGTTGGTAATATGATCTATACTCAAGCCGGTAGTCAAAGCAGAAAAAGTGTCAGTCTGATTAGCCGCCCAATATAATCCCGGTTCTTCCCATTTTGAACTGTAGCGTATATCAAAATAAGTTAAATTAGCAAAATTAAGAACTGTTGGATATCCAGCCATAGATAAACTGGCACTCATATCCAATCCCGAAACCGGTTTATGGTTAGTCGGCTGCCATTGCCATATATGTCCAGTGACGCCGGGCACTGGTGCATTGCTGTTTATGATGCCGCTATTAGTTTGAACCAACTGCTGATAACCAGAAATTTTATAACCTGGCAAATTATTAGATAACTGTTTAAAAAATTCATGAGAAATTGATTCACCCTGTAAGTCTTTGTATACCCCTATATTACATTTGTCAAAATCTGTATATGCGTTTGCTGGTACCTCATCACCGGATAGGCTTATCTCATTTTTTTTATAATTTATAGTTGGCTGCCTGGCGAACAAAGCAGTAATATCTTTAATAAGATTGTTTATAGCAGCACTAAATTCAGGATCATTACTATATTTACAAATAGGTAACACACTATCATTATAACCTTGTATACTCAGATAGCGTGATTTGTCATTAATATCGAAAAATACTTCTGGCATAGATTTTTTTAAGGCTTTCGCATGCCCGGGCATTTCTATTTCTGGAATAATTGTGATTTGCCGTGCATTAGCATAAGCTACTAGTTCATGAATATCGGATATGGAATAATATCCCGGATAAAGCGTGTCAGCCCTTGCATATACAAGTTTTGAAAAATTGGTAATGTCGTATGTTTCATCAACTAAATTAGATGGTCCAATTATACCCTTAAACACTCTTTTGCTTCCAATATTAGTTAATTGTGGAAAGTGCGGTAATTGTATACGCCATGCTTCATCATCTGCTAGGTGTAAGTGTAAAACATTTAATTTATGTTCTGCCATAATATTTATAACATGTTTAAGCTGGGTAACATTAAAAAAATGGCGGGCTGTATCTAGCATAAACCCCCGGTATTGAAAGCGTGGATAATCTGTAATTGTTTGATTAGGAATACTATTTTTATAGTAATTAGCTAACTGGGCTAAAGTCTGTCGTGCATAAAAAATTCCAGCACCAGTATTACTATAGATTGTAATACCTAAATTTGCAATTTGTAAAACATAACCTTCTGCCTGACCCCTGATTGCAGTACACCATGTTGTAGTTTCTGCCATGGTACAATGATGAATATGCTGATTTGCTGCGGCTTTAGTTTTACCCGGGGAAAAAACAGTTTTTTGTGGCAATGGCACTACAATAGAATTAATTAATTGAGGATTTTTTAGTAGATACCAATTAGTTTTATTACGTTCTTGTAATATACCTTTAATATTATCCTGGGGTATATATTTTGTAACTTGAAACGGTATAACCTTTTTATAATTATTTGAAACTAAAAATAATTTCTGGGGCATAGCTGTAATATTTTTAGGTATGCCTTTTAGACCATTTATATTAATTATATAAATACTGCCAGCTTCCAGTCTTAAAGGCGTTAGCGGTTTAAATAAAGTGATATGTCCAAAGGTCAATTCAGGTTCTAGATAACTATTTATGCTTTCTGCAATTTTATTGTTATTTGCTATATCTAATATTAGCGGTATACAAGATTTCTGTTTACATATCTGAGCAGTAAATGGTACTTTATCCCGATTTAAAAAAACATGAAGCATAAAAAAACCTAAGCTCCAGCGGGTAAAATTATCCTTTGGTTTTAAGGTAATTTGTAGATTAAATGATGATTCAGAAGTAGCACGCATAGTAATAAAAGCACTATTATTAACTTTTCCAGGCTTTGCATAGGCTATACTTACTGTAAACAAAAGTATAATAAATATTAACCTATTAAATATGCGTATATTTATAATATTCACTAATCAATCCTACATAGCTCGCAGCAAAATAATGCCTTCACTATTTTTAAATTTTGTTAAATAGCCAGTTAATGTATCTTCTACAATAACTTTTTTATGGGAACTTGATGCATCAATCATGCCCACCTTGCCGTCATGCAAATAAGCAATGCCTAAATGATATACAGAATCTGCTTTGCCATTAGGCGTCCTGATGATCCCAATGATATCTCCAGCTTTAATATCAGCTAAATATTTTGGCAAATCTTTTAATGGGATAAATCCAAGTTTTAAAGTATTAATATAAGCTTCACGTGATTTAATACACTCTACATCATTTATATGCGCTGGTAAGTTAGCTATAGCTTTACTTAAAACGTCAGCAGTGTGACTTAAATATTGATTAGTTAATTTTTTTGCAACATCAACAAATAAACCCTGATTAATATTGTTTATTGCCCAATCTTTAAAATAATGGTTGCGGTTACAGTATTTAATATTCCCGTGATAACGAATATCTTTTATTAGGGAAGAAAAATTGTTTATTGAATACTGCTGATCTTTTAATATTTTTGCATAAGCAAAGACCTCTTCAATAAATAACATACAATCTGTTGGATTTAAACTTATATATAAATATTCTGGTGCCTGATTATCCAAAAGTCTGCCCACATATGGTTTGTCTAGTAGTTGGATAGCCGTCCATTGCATAATATCACCAATAGGATTTTTCGCAATGCCCTGGGTGTTAGCAGCTTTTTTCAGGCTTAAAAAAATATCAGGGGTTTGACTTTCAATGATAGTCATATAATTAGGCGTTGCCATAATTATTTGGGGCAGAGTATATGCCAGGACAAGCAGTATCAATTTATTATATAAACTTATTTTTAGCAAAATTACTCTCCTGGAGTCTTATTCAAATACCTAATTATAACCTATATAAATTATGATAAGATAACGTAATATATAAAACAATAATAAAGATTACCCTGGATTAAATAATACAATGTTTGGTTGACAACAGCTATATATTGCGCTAAAGTATACTGATAGTATTTATATATAAACATTGCATTTAAATTAAGTATGGTAAAATCAAAGGCTTTATTTTTAAAAATCAATATAATTTACATTAAATATCAGATTAGAAAAAGTTTAAATTCATGAAAAGAAAAATATTTCTCACATTAGCTTTGCTAAGTCTACTATCTACAGCATTTGCAACTAATACTCATAAACGGCATCACCATACTAAACATGTTAAACGTCACTATATAGCCGCTAATAAACATGCTATAGCAAACTTACCTAAAGCAAAAATAGTTCATACCTCCCCTTTTACTGCAACCAAGGTTGTTAGTACTATTCCGGCAGAAAATATAAATCAATATGCTATAACTCACCAGCCAAAGCTATATTCATACTCTGCTATGGCAGTTAATATTGATAATGGCGAAGTGTTAGTTAGTAAAAATCCAACTGCAAAACTGCCTATTGCATCAATTACTAAATTAATGACCGCAATGGTTGCACTAGATGCCAATCCTAATTTGGATAGTTATATTACTATAAGTTCAGATGACATAGATAAACTGCGTAACACTTTTTCACGTCTTAAAGTTGGAATGCAATTTAAGCGGCGTGATTTATTATTACTTGCACTTATGTCCTCAGAAAACCGTGCAGCTTATGCATTAGGCAGAACTGCGTAC
>JAJFBO010000165.1 GCA_020697025.1 Burkholderiales bacterium | reverse complement strand
ATAATTTTGCCCGTGATAAAGCAAAAATCATTCTTGAACCAGAAGCTACAAAGGCTGCCCCGCAAGCAGCAGGTGCAATTGCTGAGGTGCTCATTACACCCCAGGCCATAATTTGAAAATTAGCAGCCAGTAATAAATCTACGTATGGGGAGCGGAAATTAATTCCATGCCAGCCATGTTGTAATGCATCCGCTGGGATCGTGCCAATAAATACTACTTGCAATAATACATATAAAATGAAAGTAAAAATTATGCTGCCAATAATTGCAATGGGTAATTGGCGCTTTGGTGATTTAATTTCTTCAGAAAAATTTAGTGGTAACTGGAAACCGTTAAATGACATAACAACACCACAACTAATAACCGCACTCCCCACCGCACTCCACCCGTATGGAGCAAATGTACTTAATGAAGTACCAAAATTTTCTGGATGAAATCCTGAATAAACCAGAAAAATTATTGTTAGGATTGGAATTACAATCTTAATTACTGTTAATGTATCGTTAAAGCGGGTAAATAGCCTGGAGCCATAATAATTCACAGCCATAAATAACACCATAAATCCGATAGCTATAGTAATTCCTGATGAGGTAAGAATATGTTCTTGCATGTTGTACCAGCTATAAAATTCTGGTCTGGTGTGACTTAAATACTGGACAATAGCCTGTGCTTCTACTGCTGGCACCGCCAATATACTTAACCAGTTAATCCACTGTGTTAAAAATCCGCTAAATCTGCCATGAGTGATACTTGAGTAAAACCCTACACCTCCCGCTGAAGGATGGATGGTTCCAATTTCAATACAAAAACAAGCAACTAAAATAGCCACTACCATTCCTACTCCCCAGGCAAGTATGCCTGCCGGACCGGCTACAACACTTATTTTTTGGGTTGCTAGTAACCATCCGGAGCCAACAATTGAGGTCACTCCTGTCATCATAAGTGAAAAAGTTGACATGTTTTTCTTAAAGTGAATTTGCTTACTCATTATTATCCTATTAAATACGGTTAACCTAAAAAGAGCAACTAATATATAACTATTTTAATAATTTGTATTAACTGCTTTTTTTAAACATTTTGTCCCGACAATTTATATAAATCCGCATTATTGGCGGCGATTATATCATACTGCTGTACCGGGAATAAGATTATAATATTGTGCGCTGTAGCGTTAATACGATGCTGACTGCTTGTATTAGAGTATGTTAAAATGTCTGCTTAATCTATATTTTTGAAAAGTTAAATAATGCTAACTGATAAATATATAATTCTTGATTTTGATAGTACCTTTATACAGGTCGAAGGTCTTGATGAGCTGGCTGCTATCGCACTTCAGGATAATCCTGCTAAAGATGAGATAGTAAGTAAAATAAAACAAATTACAAACGATGGTATGGAAGGTAATATATCGTTAAGTGAAAGCTTATCCAGCCGGCTAAAATTATTATCAGCTTCTAAAAAGCACATTGATCTATTAATAAAAGATTTACATAAAAAAGTTTCCTTATCTATTAGCCGTAATGAAGATTTCTTTAGAAAGAACGCTGATAATATATATATTGTTTCTAGCGGGTTTAAAGAATATATTATTCCGGTTGTAACTAAGTATGGCATTAAAGAAAATCATGTTTTGGCTAATACATTTATTTATGACGCTGCAGGTAATATTACAGGTGCAGATACAGCTAATCCTTTGGCAAATGATCTAGGCAAGGTTAAAGTAGTTAGGGATCTTGGCTTAAATGGCGAAGTATATGTACTTGGTGACGGCATCACGGATTATGAAATAAAGAAACATAATGCAGCTACCAGATTTTATGCTTTTACTGAAAATATAATCAGGCCTGCTGTAATAAAAGTTGCCAGTAAGGTTGTACCAAGTTTTGATGAATTTTTATATATTAATAAATTGGATATGGCAATTTCGTATCCACGTAACCGAATTAAAATTTTGCTTTTAGAAAATATACATCCGCACGCACTAAATTTATTAAAACAAGAAGGTTATAGTGTAGAAACTATAAAAGGTAGCCTAACTGAAGATGAACTTTCTGAAAAAATAAGGGATATATCAATTTTAGGAATACGCTCTAAAACTACAGTTAGTCAGAAAGTTTTGGATAATGCTGACAAATTGCTAGCCATAGGAGCTTTTTGTATTGGAACAAATCAAATTGATTTAACTTATGCAACAAAAAAAGGGATAAGTGTATTTAATGCGCCATATAGTAATACCAGGAGTGTGGTAGAGCTGGCAATTGGTGAAATTATTATGTTACTTAGAAATATAGTAAATAAAAGTAATCAACTGCATAATGGCATTTGGGATAAATCAGCAGAAAACAGTTTTGAGGTACGTGGGAAAAAGTTGGGTATAGTAGGCTACGGCAATATAGGTTCCCAACTATCAGTACTTGCTGAAAATATGGGGATGCAGGTATATTATTATGACTTGGTTGAAAGGTTACAGCTAGGTAATGCTAAAAAGTGTGAATCTTTAGATGAACTTTTAGGGATTGCAGATATAGTTACTTTACATGTAGATGGGCGGGAAGATAATAGCAAAATAATTGGCGAGCGTGAATTTGCGCTTATGCAGGATAAAGTTATCTTTTTAAATTTAAGCCGTGGTCACATAGTTGACATAGAGGCTTTGGTAGCCAATTTAAAAAATGGAAAAATTTTAGGTGCAGCAATTGATGTATTTCCATATGAACCTAAAAATAATCAGGAAGAATTCGTTAATGAGCTACGTGGGTTTAAAAATGTAATTTTGACTCCGCACGTGGGGGGGAGTACTGAAGAAGCACAGTTAAACATTGGTGATTTTGTAGCACGAAGAATGACTAGTTATATTAATGGCGGAGATTCGACGGGAAGTGTTAATTTGCCTAATATACAACTTCCTAAGTTAAAAAATGCTCATCGCTTAATCCATTTACATACTAATACTCCAGGAATTTTGGCTCATATAAACCAGATTTTAGCAAGTCATAATATAAATGTGCTTGGCCAGTATCTAAAGACTAATGAATTTGTTGGTTATGTTATTACGGATATTAATCTTGGATATGATAAAGATGTAATTGATGATTTAAAAAAAATTGAGCATACAATTAAATCTAGAGTATTATATTAATAGGCAATAATTTCTTATACATTTACAATTTGCCAACAAATAAAAAATAATATATAGTACAATTATTCCCACACTCGTGGTATTTTAAATTAAAATTAAAGGAATGAAAAATGTTTATTATAGAACTTTCCTACACGGCAGAGTTAGCAGTTATTGATCAATATTTAGCCGAACATCGTGACTATCTTGAGTTGCATTATACATCAGGGCAGCTTTTATGCTCCGGGCCAAAAAACCCACGTAACGGAGGGATTATTGTTGGTTTATTTAAAACCCGTGATGAAGTAGATCATTTTATTCTTAATGATCCATTTAATAAACAGCAAGCTGCCAAATACACTGTTTCTGAGTTTATTCCGGTTAAATGCCATAAACTGATTAAAGAGTTGTGCTCTTAAGCTTTTAAGTATACTTTTTAGTAAATTAAATTTTTAGTTAATACAAAAGCTTAAATATATAATTTAACAAAATATATATTTTGTTATTGCTATGAACCTAATAAAAGCCTAAAAATTTGATATAATGGTGCTATAATAAGTTGATAAGGAAGAGTCAATATGAAAACTGGAATAATGAAGTTAATCTTAAGCATATTATTATTTTATGTTTCATTACTGTTATTGTCTTGTAATAATAGTGGAGGAGGCAATACATCATTGTTACCTATAGTGTCAATAATATCTCCCCTTAATGGACAAACTGGAGTATCCAATACTCCTGTTATTTTGCTTAAATTTAATGAAGCGGTACAAAATGTAAATGGCACGACAGTAACCTTACATAAGGGAAGTGCTACAGGAGCAATTGTA
>JAJFBO010000164.1 GCA_020697025.1 Burkholderiales bacterium | reverse complement strand
TTTCTTGTAATAATTCGGGTAGAACTTCAATGATATCTTTATCTGGATCAATGCGTACGCCAAGCTCATTAATGATTTTTCCATTAACTTTGACGTAGCCTTTGGCAATAAATTCATCAGCTTTACGTCTGGAGCAAATATCTTTATCTTTTAAATATTTATTAAGCCGTATCAACTCCATATCGGTGTAATCCATTAATGACCAAAAGCGGTAATTATACCATATTTAGTATATATTCCAGGAGTTTTTGTACTTAGTATAAATATGAATATCAGATAGTTACATATAGTTTAATAATAAAAAACTCGAAAAGCATCCACTTTTCGAGTTCTAGATCATTATATTATTTAAACTAAATATTTTTTAGTTTTTACTGTCTTTATTAACTTCAGTAAATTCAGCATCAATAACGTTGTCATCAGCAGGTTTATTATCGCCTGTAGCATCATGCCCTGCGCCGCCAGGATTTCCGCCTTCAGCTTGATTAGCTTGCATGTCTTTATACATCATTTCACCAATCTTCTGTGAAGCCGTCATTAACTCTTGAACTTTAGCCTCAATTGCTGCTTTATCGTCAGTTTTAATTACTTCTTCAACTTGTTTTATTGCCGTTTCGACTTTTTCTTTCTCAGCCGCATCAACCTTATCGCCGTAATCAGCTAAAGATTTTTTAACAGAATGTATCATAGCATCGGCATTATTTCTTGCCTGGACTAATTCTTCCATCTTTTTATCTTCTTCTGCATGCGACTGGGCATCTTGTACCATCTGTTGAATTTCTTCTTCGGATAAACCAGAATTAGCCTGTATAGTTATCTTATTCTCCTTGCCCGTTGCCTTATCTTTTGCCGATACATGTAAAATACCATTGGCATCAATGTCAAAAGTCACCTCGATTTGTGGCATACCACGTGCAGCAGGTGGAATATCTGTCAAATTAAATTGACCTAAACTCTTATTGCCTGCAGCCATTGGACGCTCACCTTGCAATACATGAATTGTAACAGCAGTTTGATTATCTTCAGCGGTAGAAAAAACTTGTGAAGCCTTTGTAGGTATAGTAGTATTTTTATTAATTAACTTTGTCATAACGCTACCCATAGTTTCAATCCCCAATGACAATGGAGTTACATCAAGTAACAACACATCTTTGCGGTCGCCCGATAATACCGAGCCTTGAATAGCTGCACCAACTGCAACTGCTTCATCAGGATTAACATCTTTTCTTGGTTCTTTACCAAAAAACTCTTTAACCATATCCTGAACTTTAGGCATTCTGGTTTGACCACCCACCAAGATAACATCATCAATGTCAGATGCAGACAAATTTGCATCTTTTAGTGCAGTACGGCATGGCTCAATTGTACGAGTTACCAGCTCATCAACCAGTGATTCAAATTTAGCCCGTGTTAATTTCATTACCAAATGCTTAGGCCCGGTTGCATCCATTGTAATATATGGTAAATTAATTTCAGTTTGCTGTGAAGAAGACAATTCAATCTTAGCTTTTTCTGCAGCGTCTTTTAGGCGTTGTAACGCCATAATATCAGTCTTTAAATCAATTCCTTGTTCTTTTTTAAACTCACCAATAATATGGTCAATTAAGCGTTGATCAAAATCTTCACCACCTAAAAATGTATCGCCATTAGTTGATAACACTTCAAATTGACTCTCACCATCAACATCAGCTATCTCGATAATTGAAACGTCAAATGTACCCCCGCCAAGGTCATATACTGCAACTTTACGATCCCGGCCTTCCTTTTTGGATAAACCAAAAGCCAAGGCTGCAGCGGTTGGTTCATTAATAATCCGTTTCACTTCAAGTCCGGCAATACGTCCGGCATCTTTGGTAGCCTGGCGTTGGCTATCATTAAAATATGCTGGAACGGTAATAACCGCTTCAGTAACTGCTTCACCAAGGTAATCCTCTGCAGTTTTTTTCATTTTCTTTAAAATTTCAGCAGAAATTTGCGGAGGTGCCAAATTTTCTTTTTCAATTTTAACCCATGCATCTCCATTAGCAGCTTTAACAATTTCATAAGGCATAAGATCTATATCTTTTTGGACTTCTTTTTCTTCAAACCTTCTGCCAATAAGACGCTTAACTGCATACACTGTATGTTTTGGATTGGTAACTGCCTGACGTTTTGCCGGAGCACCAACTAAAATCTCGCCTTCATTTGTATAAGCAATTACTGAAGGTGTAGTTCTTGCGCCTTCTGAATTTTCAATTACTTTTGGCTGACCATTTTCAATAATTGATACACATGAATTAGTTGTTCCTAAATCAATACCTATAATTTTTCCCATGATATACTTTCCCTTTAAAGGTTTATGTTTTCTTACTTTTAATAAAATAAGGTTATTTTTACATTTTTCAAGAGCTCTTTGTTAATAATATTTAACCATTCCAGCGTTGGGTTGGATTAGCACGCTTATTTGGTGACTGTCACCATTGCCGGTCTCAGTACTCGCTCATTTAAAATATATCCTTTTTGCATAACATTTACAATAGTGTTAGGTTCTGCGCCTTCTTCTTCAACACTAGTTATTGCCTGGTGTAAGTGCGGATCCAACTTTTCTTTTGGCTTGGGATTAACATCTTTTATTAAATGACGCTCAAATGTCTGTACCAACTGTTTTAAAGTTAAGTCAACACCAGTCTTTATTGCTTCAAAATTGCCTGATTCATCTTTGAGAGCCATTTCCAGGTAATCTTTAACTATAATCATATCTTTTGCAAAACTTGCAATTGCATAGTCCCTGGCTTTTTTAACTTCTTCGTTGCTGCGCCTTTGGATATTTTGCATTTCAGCCTGAGAACGCACATATAAATCTTTTAATTCAGCAACTTTTTGTTCAAGCTCATTTACTTTATCTTGTTGATTCGGTTCTTCTTCTGCAGGAGAATCAGCTTCACTAGCTGTGTCTAACGCTTCTACCTCTAACTCCTGCTCAGGATTTATATCATTTTCATTTGATGCATTGTTCATATGTTATTACCTCATTATTTATTAGCTTACTGAGTGATATGCGGATAATTTGATTTTTTTCAAGAGGCATGCTTAAATTATTTATTAGATTGATTAATTATATTCTTAAATATATCTAGGTTTTCTTATTTGTTATAGATAGGGAAAGGAAATAACTTTATCGATAACCTCCAGGGTTTTTAGTCTGCCAATTCCAGGTGTCCCGGCACATATCTCCAATTCCAAACTTGGCTGTCCAGCCAAGTAGTTCTTCTGCTAATTTTGTATCAGCATAATAAATAGCGACATCGCCACTACGTCTGGCTGCAAATTTATAATTTATTACAATACCCGTTGCCTCTTCAAAAGCATTAATTACTTCTAAAACAGAGCATCCCTTGCCGGTGCCTAAATTGACTGTCAGTAGATTATCTTTATCTGGATTAAACAAATAATCCAATGCCTTAACATGGCCAATTGCCAAATCTACAACATGTATATAATCCCGTACTCCAGTTCCATCTGGTGTAGCGTAATCATTACCAAAAATATTTAAATGCATAAGCCTGCCAACCGCAACTTGTGCAATATATGGCATTAAATTATTTGGCACACCATCTGGATCTTCACCAATCATGCCTGAAGAATGTGCTCCTATAGGATTAAAATAACGTAAAATACCCGCCTTAAATTTATTATCACTGATACATAAATCACGTAAAACCTGCTCGACCATAAGTTTGCCCCAACCATAAGGATTAGCTGGCTTAAGTGGAGAGTCTTCCGTAATAGGGGAAAAATCGGGATCGCCATAAACTGTAGCCGATGAACTAAAAACAATTTTTTTTATATTATATTCTTTTAGCTGCAAAAATAAGTCAATACTGCCACTAACATTATTCTTATAGTATTTTAATAAAGACTTCTGCCATAGCTGCTTTATCCTGAATGTCACACTGATAAAAAACTGGCCGAACCTGAGTAATTTGTTCTATCCGATCTAATACCTTAATATTTGAATTTGCAAGATTATCAACTAATATCGGATTATAGCCGCTAGTAATTAATTCTACAACTGTATGAGAACCTATATAGCCCATACCACCAGTAACTAGTATTGTTTGCATTTTTTTAACCATCTTGTAATTATTTTTGTTTTATCACTTAGTAGAACTTTCAGCTGACACTTTTTGTGCTGGCATAAAGCTTTTCGTTTTTCCAATTATATCAGGTGATTGATTAGGGCTTTCATTTGATACTTTTACTGCCATAGCATTACTTTCACTTTTCGCAGTTGATCCAGTTGTCGTAACAATACTTTGGGTAACTGGCTTAACTCCACTTTCAGTAATAGGT
>JAJFBO010000004.1 GCA_020697025.1 Burkholderiales bacterium | reverse complement strand
CCTACGCTGGCATCATTTAACATTTCTGCAACAGTTTTGCGGTCACATGTAAGTGGAGTTTGTAAATAAGCCCTGGTACCAAATAAAATTAAGCCTATACTATCACCTGTACGATTACTGATAAATTCATTAGAAGCCTTTTTAACTACATCAACTCGTGTTAATGCCTGACCATTTAACATCATATCAGGTGTTTGCATACTACCTGATAAGTCAATTGCCAGCATAAGATCACGTCCAGTTTGGGCTATAGACAGTGGCTTACCCAACCATTGTATCCCAGCTCCAGAAATTACTATTAAAATCCAGATAGTACCAGCTAAATATTTGAGATAAGATAAATGACCCTGAGTATTATTTAATTTAGCAAAAGATAATGAAAGCTGGTTAAAAAAAGGTACTTTTAGAGCAGCGCTATTTTCTTCATTTTTAGTTTTTGGAAAAATAAAACGTATAAAAAATGGTAAAATAATAGCCAGGAATACCCAGGGATATGCAACTTGTATCATAACACTGTTCCTAACCATTGCCTCACACAGGCAAAGAATCCATCTGGATTTTCAATTTTTCTATTTTGATAAATATCTAGTAAATAACGACCATCTCCAATAGTAAAGTTATTTGTTTTACCAGTTCTATCCAGGAATTCGAGCCATTTTTCACCAAATAATGTATGTACTGCAACACCCGGAAACTTCATTATAGCAACACGTTTGATTAAGATTGAAACATCACTAAGCATCTCATTAGACCCACTTTTTTCAATTTCACTAAGTAAAGTATAAATTTGCGTTTTGCGTTTTTTATATTTATTTTTTATAAAACGCCACCATAATAAGCCACAAATTATTACTAAAATCAAAATGAGTAATATGTACCAGCCAATAGCTATGGGAAAGATGGATATTCCAGCAGGCTGATGTACATTTTTCATTTGGCTAAGTAAAGTACTAGCATCCATGTTTTTTGAATACTCCATAATTTATTTTTTGTATTAAATCATCATTTGTGGCAATTTGTAATAACTGCTGACCTAATTGTTTAAGTTCGAATACACGTTTTTCAAATAAATTGGAATAAAGTTTACAAGTTGCTGTATTAGCACTAATATCCAATTGAGTTTTTGCTTCCCCAGTAAAAGTATAGTGTCCACGGCTATTGGGCAAACTTGCCTCTAAAGGATCATAAGCTAGAACATTAATTAGTTCACTTTTTTGGCCAATTAAGCGTAAATAAGTTATGGTTTCCGTGTCCATGGAAAAGAAATCACTAATGACTATTACTATACTACCAGATTGAAGGTTTTTATATATTAGTTGTAACGCATTATTTAAACCGCCATCATATTGTTTTAAACTCTTACTATTAGTAATTAAGTTAAATAAATCAAGCATTGATTTACGGCTACGTTTAGGTTTAATAAATTCTGACTGGTTATCATTAAATACTATCCCGCCTATTTGTTCATGATGATTTAATGCGGCCCAGCCGAATATAGCTGCAATTTTTGCAGCTAATACATTTTTAAAACACACTCTGGTACCAAATTGCATGGATTTGGATTGATCAATTAGTAAATAAATGGCGCGCTCTCGTTCTTCCCGGTATATTTTAGTATAAGGTTTACCTAAACGGGCAGTTAATGGCCAGTGGATCAACCTGATATCATCACCCGGTTGATAGCGGCGCACTTCTTCAAAGTCCATACCTCTACCACGTGCAAATGATAATCGGCTGCCATTTTGCGTAGAGCTAACACGCATTTTATTAAAAAATTCGATATTTGTAGCATGATGGCGTAGTGCCAACAGTTCTTTTATATCTGAATGAATACCTTTACTCATATTATGGAATTGCTACCAGATTTAAAATTTGATCAATGATTTGATCACTGGTTATACCTTCAACTTCAGCTTCAAAAGTAAGTAATACCCTATGGCGTAAGACTTCATGTGCTAATACATGTATATCATGTGGTGTAACATAATCCCGCCCGTCAAGCCATGCATTACTTCTTGCTGTCCATTCCAGAGCTATAGTACCACGCGGACTGGCTCCAAAGCGAATCCATTTAGCCAAATCCTGATTATATTTCCCTGGATAGCGGGTAGCCATTACTAACTGGATAATATAATCTTCAATAGCTTTACTTAAATGGATTTCTTTAATTTGTTGTTGTGCAGCCAAAATTGTATTTTGGCTTAAATGTGGTTTTTGAATCTTGTCTAAATTGCTTTTGCGGTTTAGTTCAAGAATTTTGGCCTCAGCCAAATGGTCTGGATAGCCAATTTTGACAAAGAGCATAAAACGGTCTAATTGTGCTTCGGGTAGGGGGTATGTACCTTCTTGTTCAATTGGGTTTTGTGTGGCCATTACTAAAAATAAATTAGGTAATGGGTAGGTTTGTTTACCAATAGTGATTTGTTTTTCACCCATAGCTTCAAGGAGTGCAGATTGTACTTTAGCAGGAGCCCGGTTAATTTCATCAGCGAGTAAGAAATTATGAAAAAGCGGCCCATGCTGGAATTCAAATTTATGCTGTTCGGGTAAATAAATATCTGTACCAGTTAAATCAGCAGGTAATAAATCCGGCGTAAACTGAATCCGATGATAAGAGCAGTCAATACAACTCGATAATGTTTTAATTGCAGTAGTTTTTGCAAGTCCTGGAGCTCCTTCAACTAGCAAATGTCCGGAAGAAAGCAGGGCGATAATTAATCGCTTAGTTAGTTCTGGCTGTCCTACGATTTTATTATTTAAATATTCTAATAATTGTTTAAATTGTTCATGTTCAGTCATAAAATCAACCACCTGAAAAAATTACCATTAGTCATAATTATAGTGCCAAAAAAGTAAAATTTCAAGTATATTTTTAATTAACCTGATAAAATTGTTTTATTTATTAATTGCAAAGCAAACAGTTCTTTTATATCCTGCATGGATAATTTCTCAAAAATAGAAATAATTATATTCATTTCTCATGATATAGTTTCTAACTATACGCAAATGCTTAGATACATATTTAAAAATTAAATTGTATAAAGTATAATTTTAATTATATACTAATACAATAAAAATTATAATTGGTAAAACTCCGTACGAAATGTACAAGAAAAAATCTATTGCTGATGGTATTCAAGATGTTCTTGACAAGGTTATCCAAACGGGTGAAAGATTACAGACAGAAGATAAAATAATTGATGTTAGAACAGGAAAAATTCGATATTTTTCTGCAACTAGAGCACCATTACGCAATAAAAAAAATGAAATTATAGGTATACTCGGTACTTCAATTGAAATTACTGCACAAAAAGAAGCAGATCGGTTAAAACATGAAAATACCAAATTAGAAGCAGAAAATAAAATGAAGCAAATGCTTTTAAAAAAAGAAGCAGCAGAAAAGAAAACAGTAGAGAAAGAAGCAGAACGCCTCAAGCTTGAAAACGAAGTACATAAGCTTGAAAATGAAAAACATCAAGCTGCTGCAGAAGAACAAGAAAAATTCAGAAAATTTGTAGGTCAAATAGTCCATGATATCCAATCTCCATTATCAAGTCTTAGAAGGCTAGTTGATGCAACTAGTAGTATTCTTCCTGAAGAAGAACGAATAACACTACGCCAAGCTTCTATGCGTATTGGTGATATCGCCTATAATATGTTAGGCCGTTATAAAAATCAGGCTGAAGATGAAATAGCTGAACCATTACTAGTATCAGCTACAATGCATGCGAGTTTAAGTGAAAAAAGATATGAATATAATAAAATTAATTTTAATACTAATTTTTCACCAGATGCAGATTTTGCTTTTATTAAAGTAGAACCCAGTCAATTTAAACAAATGATATCTAACTTGCTAAATAATGCGGTAGAAGCAATAGAGGGAAAACCTGATGGCAGGATTGATTTAGGCTTAGATACAAGTGCTGAATGGGTAATGATTGATATAACGGATAATGGTAAAGGTATGTCTGAGGAACTAGTCCAAAAGATTGAAAATGGTATTGCAGTTACTGAAGGTAAAAAAAATGGTTCAGGTATCGGGTTAGCCCAGATTCGCGATACAATAAAACGTAATTTTGGTGAATTAAAGATTTTTTCAACTGTTGGATCCAGGACACGTATGCTAATACAATTCCCAAAGATTATGGCTCCATTTTGGATTGCAGAAGAGATTAAGATAATTAAGGGTGATACAATTATTATTCTAGATGATGATCCATCAATCCACGGTGCCTGGGACTCTAAACTGGCCGCTACTTTAGCTAAAATACCCCAGCTAAAAATTAAGCATTTCTCCGTTGGTTTAGAGGCTGTAAATTTATTAATACTCTGCCTGCTAAAGAAAAAAGTAAGATATGTTTATTAGTTGATTATGAATTATTAAACCAGGATATAAATGGACTACAAGTAATAGAACAAACCAAAATTAAACGTTCTACTTTAGTAACCAGTCATTATGCTAACTCAGAGATACAAAAATATGCTGCCGATTTACGCATTAAAATTCTACCTAAAGAGCTAGCTTTTGCAGTTACAATAAAATTGGATAAAAAAATTAAGCCAGGCAGCAAAAAAGTCGATATAGTATGGGTAGAAGATGAAAAATGGTTTATAAGGGATTGGAAAAAGCAGTATCCAGATCTAATCATTTATGAATACTATGAACCAGAAAGCGCTTTGGATGATGATATAGATCAATATCCACTGGATACAAAAATTTTCCTTGATAGTACTTATTATATTGGACCATACTCTAACAAAGTATATGTAGGTGAAGGAACAGATTTAGCTAAAAAACTTCATGCCAGGGGTTTTACTAATTTATTTATGATAATGGGTGACGAACCATCAGGTGACCTGGCTTTTGGATATTTAAAACTAATCCATAAACAAGACGACAAAAAAATCAAAGAAGCTATTAATAGCTAAATCAAATAATTTACTTAACTTTTTACGTAGGATAATGCTTTTTTCCGGATTTATTACGTACATAATAGTGATGAACCAGTTAAGTATTTTCAAAAATACGGAAAATTCTTAGATAGCAAATGCTATCACTAAAAAATTCTTAACTAAACTTTTTATTATTGTGTGAATTACTAAATAATTTTTCAGTAACATATTTAAGTGTTGAACCCTGAAGAAGTATAGATGCTACTACAACAACATAAGTAATGGATAAAAGTGCCGGAGAAATATTAAAAATTGACCATGCTAACGCAATTGAGATACCACCGCGCACACCGCCCCAGCTCATTAAGATCCCTTCTTTTTTACTGGATAATTGTCTTAATTTTACTTTGAAAATTTTAACTAAAACAAAATCCGGTACATAAATACTAATATATCTGGCTATAAATATTATTACCAAAGATGCTAATCCGATTAATACTACTATAATATTAAAATTAATGGTAAGCATTTCCAAACCAATTAATACAAACATAAAACCGTTTAATATATCATCAGCTAGTTCCCAAAAATTGCTAAGTGCTAATGTCGTAACTTTACTAAATTCATTACTCTTACTATGACCGCCTACATACAGCCCAGCTACAACCATAGTTATAATTGCAGAAACATGGAGTTGCTGGGCAATTGCATAGCCAAGTCCTGAAGCCGTTATTGTAATTAAAATAGTTAATTCATTGTCGCTTACTCTTTTCAAAATTGCTGTTGTAACTTTACCAATAATGTATCCCCACAAAAGAGCTCCTGCTATTTCTTGTATAAAGCCAATTGTCATATAAAAGACACTGGTAGCATTTCCATAACTAGGGTAAAATATTTTAACAAGAGCCACTAATAACAGTATACCCGCAGCATCATTAAATAATGATTCACCAGTTACACGGGCTTGTATATGGGGTGGTACTTTAGTCGTGGTTTTAAATACAGCAATCACAGCAATTGCATCAGTTGGCGAGATTAAGGCGCCAAAGATTAAACAATCAGAATACGGAAGATTGATATTTATAAAAGAAGTAAGCATCCATAGCAGAGTTCCGCTAATTAAAGTAGAAAGTAGAACCCCCAGGCTTGCCAGATAGGCCACATGGCCTAATTCTTTTTTCAAATTAACAGCATCTATACGTAAAGATCCGGCAAATAAAAGGTAGCCAAGCATTACATCAAGTATTGTAGAGCGGAAATTAACACCTGATAATAAAGCATATAAATCTTTAAACTGGTGCGGCATTAACTTAACCATAATAGTAACTGCAATAGATATAAGTATACTGCTTACTGTTAGAAAAATTGTTTTAGGAATTTTAATATAGCGGTAATTTATATAACTCATTAAAGTAGTTAAAGTAACGAGTGATATAAATAGAGTGTGGTATCCCATGGTTAATTTGTTCCAATTTTAATTACTTTATGTAGTTATATTTGGTGAGATTTTACCATACTTTAATGTAGCATGTATTTCCATTACTGGTAAAATATACAATTTAATGAGCCAGAAAAATTATTTGGATAAAATGCTTTTTAATGGATTAACCTGTTATTACTATTTTGAGAAGAACTTTTTCAGGTACCAGGTAAGTTACAAAACAAGTAATGAATATGCCAAAAACACTAGTACTACAAGTATTTTGGGGTTATGTAAACCAAATATACTCTAAATGATATAATATTGTACCTGTTGATTAACAATAGATGAATATTAGAAGCGAAGTGAGATAGATATGAATAATAAAATAAGTTGCCCGCAGTGCCATACTCAAATTAATGTTAATGAACTCCTTTCCCATGAATTAGAAGATCAGATTAGGCAAAAATATTCTGCTGAACTTATAAAAGAAAAACATAAGTATGCCTCTGAACTTGCTAAAGTCGAACAAGCAAGGATGGAGTTAGCTAAACAGCAGGCACTGATGAATGAACAAGTCGAAAAAGCAACCCGTGAGCAGTTGAGTTCTGAAAAAATTAAGTTGGAAGCCAGGCTTCGTGAGCAAATTAGTTATGAGCAGTCTGAGATGGTTAAGACGTTACAAAGCGAGCTTAAGCAAAAATCATGGCAAGTCCAGGAATTAAATAAATCAAAAGCAGAAATTCAACAGTTAAAACGTGAAAAAGATGAACTTGAGTCAAATATAAAAGCTCAGGCAGAGCTGGATTTCAACCAACAGTTACGTCTGGAGCGGGAAAAAATACAAAAGCAGGTGACTAATGCCAGTGATATGAAAATGCGTGAAAAAGAAGAGCAGCTAAATATACTTCGCAATCAGTTGCAAGTTGCCCAACGTAAAGCAGAGCAAGTCTCGATGCAATTACAAGGTGAAGTACAAGAATTAGCTATAGAACAATGGCTTGCAGAAAAGTTTCCTTTTGATTGTATTGAAGAAGTAAAAAAAGGGCAGAGGGGCGCTGATTGTATGCAAATAGTGCACACCCGTGAAATACAAAATTGTGGCAGGATTTATTATGAGAGTAAACGTACTAAAGATTTTTCTAATCAGTGGATAGAAAAATTTAAAGCTGACATGCGGGATAAAGGTGCAGATATAGGGGTATTAATTACTGATGTATATCCTAAAGGGGCAGACCGCCTGCTATTAGTTGAGGGAATCTGGATTTGTAGTTATGAAGAATTTAAAGGTTTAGTGGCGGTTTTACGGGAACAGGTTATTAAAATCCATCTTGCCATGCGTTCACAGGAAAACAAGTCAGATAAGATGGAGCTACTCTATGGATTTTTAACCAGCAATGAATTTAGAATGCAGGTAGAAGCTATTGTTGAGGGTTTTACCCAGTTACAGGTAGATTTAAATGCTGAAAAGCGTGCCATGGCCAGGATGTGGAAACAGCGTGAGAAGCAAATTGAGAAAGTCATTGAAAACACGACTAATATGTATGGCGCTGTCAAGGGAATTGCAGGTAATGCAGTTGGAAGTATTAAAACTTTGGACCTGCCATATTCTAATGATTTACCAGAAGAGTAAGGGTTAATTCTGATGAACATTCTTTATATCAATCACTATGCCGGATCGCTGGCCCATGGTATGGAATATCGCCCATACTATTTATCACGGGAGTGGGTACGTCTTGGGCATCAAGTTACAATTATTGCCAGCAACTATTCACATATTCGTACTCAAAATATATCAATTCCTGATAAGAAAAAATATCTGCATGAACAAATTGATGGCATTGATTATATATGGTGTAAAACTCCGCCATATCCAGAAAACGGAATAAAACGGGTAATAAACATATTTACTTTTTTACATAGAGTAAAAAAGCTTATCCCATATTTTATACAACCAAATAAAAAAGTAGATAATTATAAATTTTATAAACCAGATTTGGTTATTGCTTCTTCAACCTATCCCTTTGATACCAGAATTGCTTATAAAATAGCCCTAAAAACAGGGGCAAAATTTGTGTATGAAGTGCACGATTTATGGCCTTTAACGCCAATAGAGTTAGGAAGTATGTCCAAATATCATCCATTTATTTATCTGATGCAAAGATCAGAAGATTTTGGCTATAAATATGCCGATAAAGTTGTAAGCTTATTGCCTAAAGCCAAAGATTACATGCAAAAGCATGGTATGCACCCAGATAAATTTGTTTACATTTCTAATGGAATAAGTGTGTCGGATCACATGAATAATATAGCTACTCTTCCATCATCGCATATAGAGCAAATAACGCAAATTAAACTAAAATATAAGTTTTTAATTGGTTATATGGGTGGAATGGGCGAATCAAATGCGCTAGATTATCTAATAAGTGCCGCAGGACAAATTAGCATAATGTCAGAGCTTAGTGTTGCCTTTGTTTTAGTAGGAGAGGGAGCATGCAAAAATAATTTAATTAAACGCTTAAAAGATGAAAATATAGAGAATACTTTCTTTATGCCTGCGATAAAAAAATCAGAAGTGCCGGACTTTTTAAGTAAAATGGATGCACTATATATTGGCTGGCACAAGCTGCCAATTTATCGTTTTGGTATATGTCCTAATAAATTATTTGATTATATGCTAGCAGCAAAGCCAATTATTCATTCAGTAACTGCAGGGAATGATTTAGTACATGAGGCTAATTGTGGAATTAGTATCCCAGCCGAAGATATAAATGCTATAGCCCAGGCGGTAAAACAAATTGCAATTATGCCACCTGAAGCATTAAAAAAACTAGGGCAAAATGGTCATAAGTATGTAATAAATAATCATGACTATAGTTATCTTGCCCAAATTTTTTTATGTATTTGACATACATAACTATTACTAATAAAACAGTGGTTTTAGCAAAGTATCCAATATTTATTCCTTTTTGGTTTTATTTTCAGAGGCCTTAATCCTGTCAAATGTTTTTCCATAAAAATTTAGTTGCTCTGCGGTAAAAAATCCATCATTTTATAATCCGTATATCCATGCGCACCTTCGGCATAAAACGTTTGCGGATCAGGTTTATTTAGTTCTGTTTTTTGACGAAAGCGCTCTGGCAGATCCGGGTTGGCAATAAATAACTGACCCCATGCTGCTGCATCTGCATTACCACTATCTATAATCCGGGTGGCATCTTCCTGGGTCAGGTTTTGATTAATAATATATACCCCGCCAAAGGCTTCCTTTAATTTGCTACCGATACTATTTTCATCTTGCTTTTCTCTGGCACATATAAATGCAATTTTGCGTTTGCCCAATTCTTTGGCAACATAACTAAAAGTTGCTAGCGGATCTGAGTCACCCATAGAATAGGAGTCGCATTGTGGGGCAAGATGCATGCCTACTCTCCCAGGGCTCCAGACTGAAATAACCGCATCGGTTATTTCAAGCATTAAACGGGCCCGGTTTTCTATTACGCCGCCATATTCATCAGTACGTTTATTTGATATATCTTGTAAGAACTGATCGAGTAAGTAACCATTGGCGCCATGTATCTCAACGCCATCAAATCCAGCTTTTTTAGCATTTAGTGCTCCTATTCTAAATTCTTCAATTATTCCGGGAATTTCAGATAATTCAATTGATCGGGGTGTAACAAATTGTTTTACCGGGCGCAATAAACTAACATGTCCTTCTGAAGCAATAGCACTTGGTGCAATTGGTAATTTACCATCTAAGTAAAAAGGATCTGATATCCGTCCGACATGCCATAGCTGTAAAAACATTTTACCATCGGCTTTATGTACAGCATCAGTAACTAATTTCCACCCATCTATCTGCTCATCTGACCAAATACCAGGAGTTCTGGGGTAACCAACTCCCATAGGCGATACAGAAGTTGCTTCACTAATAATTAAGCCGGCACCGGAACGTTGTGCATAGTATTCGGCCATCATCGCATTTGGTACCCGGCCATCGCTGGAACGGCAGCGGGTAAGTGGTGCCATAATAATCCGGTTTGGTAAAGTCAGGCCGCCGACCTTGAGTGATGAAAATAAGACTGACATAGTTGATTCCGATATAAAAAATTTAAGTAAAAAATCAATTACTTATTTAGGTATTATAAACTTAAATAGGGACTAACTGTAAGATTTGATATAACGAAAACTTTCAGTAACAGGCTAAAATTTGGTAAAGTAACTCCTAAGTAAAATAAATAAATGAAAATATCAGGACTACTCATGACTAAAATTTGTCATATAACATCAGCACATAAACGTGATGATATTCGTATTTTTGTTAAAGAATGTATCACTCTAGCCAAGGCTAATCATAATGTAATATTAATTGTTGCTGATAATCTGCCAGATGATATCCAAAATGGTGTGCATATTTATAGTGTGGGTAAACAAGCAACACGTAAAAAAAGAATTCTACAAACACCCAAAGATATTTATAATAAAGTTATAGACTTACAGCCAGAAGTCGTACATTTTCATGATCCCGAACTAATGTTAGCTGGCTGTAAATTAGCAAAATTAGGATTTAAAGTAGTTTATGATGTGCATGAAGATCTGCCTAAGCAAGTATTAAATAAGTATTGGCTACCTAAAATTATAAGACCGCTGGTTTCTAAAGGTGTAGCCTATTTAGAAAAAAAGTGCACTAAAAGTTTTTACGGTATAATTGCAGCAACTCCAATAATTGCCAGACGGTTTAAAAATTACAACCCAAATACTATAACTTTATGTAATTATCCTGTATTAGCTGAATTAGATGCAGCTTATACTACCTGGCAAAATAGGGAAAATACTATGTGTTATATCGGGAGTATTTCCAAAACGCGCGGAATTGAAGCAATAATTGCAGCATGCGAAATTAGCCATATGTCACTTGAGTTAGCAGGTATTTTTAGTGGTGATATTAGCTTAACTGAATTAAAAGCAGGTAATGGCGGCAAATATATTAATTATCTGGGGGTATTAAATCGTACAGAAATAACTGCCTTGTTGCAAAAAGTAAAAATAGGCCTGGTAACATTATTGCCAACCCCAAGTTATATTGAATCTTTGCCGATTAAAATGTTTGAATATATGTTAGCGGGTATTCCTGTAATTGCCTCAAATTTTACATTATGGCAGGAGATTGTGGCAAAATACGAGTGCGGAATATTAGTTGACCCCAAAAACCCCCAGCAAATTGCTGATGCTGTATTCAAACTGTTTAATGATGAAGATAAAGCCAGGAGAATGGGTATAAATGGAAGAAATGCGGTACTTGAGCATTTTAATTGGGAACAGGAACAACAAAAATTAATTAATTTTTATAAATAACAATATATTACAAATAGTTTTTAATAGGAAATACATAATGAATAAAGTTTTAATTGCAGCTGGTTTAGTAGCTTTAAATGTCTATGCAATAGCTGGTGCTACAGAAGTGCCAGTAACGAAGTCTAAACCTATTGCCAAGTCCCAGTCAGCATGCACCGATAGTCCTGTGGCTGAATTAAATACCAGTATGGGCATAATAGATGTAGAGTTAAATAAAATAAAAGCCCCAATTAGTGTAACTAATTTTATTGGTTATGTAAACAGCAAATTTTATGATAACAAAATTTTTCATCGGGTGATTCCTGGTTTTATGATTCAAGGCGGTGGTTTTGATAAAGACTTAAAAGAGGCTGCAACAAAAGCACCAATTAAAAATGAAGCAAGTAATGGTCTAACTAATGATAAATATACTATTGCCATGGCCAGGACTAATGATCCAGATTCAGCTACAGCACAATTTTTTATAAATGTTAATAATAATATCCCTTTAAATAATTCACCGTCTAATCCAGGCTACGCAGTATTTGGCAAAGTGATAAAAGGCCAGGATGTGGTAGACAAAATAGCTTTAGTACCAAGTAGGACTTCGGGCATTTATGAAAATGTACCAGTAACACCAGTTATAGTAAATTCTGTCAAAATGTTAAAATGTAAATAGAATTTAGTATGCCAAAAATAAAAGTTAATGAAATAAACTATTACTATGAAGAAGCTGGCAGCAAAGAGCCACTTCTTTTGATCGCCGGACTTGGCTGTGATTTGTCGATATGGACTTCTGTTTTAGACAAACTTAGTCAAAATTTCCGGGTTATAATATTTGATAATCGTGATGCTGGTCGAACTGATTATGTAGACGCCACTTATACTATTAATGATATGGCAGATGATACAGTATGCTTAATTAAGAAATTAGGTTATGAAAAAGTTAGTATTTTAGGTCATTCTTTGGGTGGAGCTATCGCACAAGATATTGCCTGTCGTTATCCTGAGGTGGTAGATAAGTTAATTATTTCTAATTCTTTAGTACAGGTTGCAACTGTGAGTCTGGCTGCTTTAGAATTCGCTGGTAAATTGCGCAAGTTTACTACTGATATTAGTTTACCGACCCAATCAATTGCACCCTGGATATATTCAGATGATTATTTACGTTATGATAATAATCTGGAAAAATTAGGCGAATTAATACGCACTTATCCCTTTCCTCAACAAGCTGATGGTTATTTACGCCAGTTAAATGCATTAGCTAAGTTTAATTCACAAGGCTACTTGCATAAAATCCGGCACCTTACCTTAATAATTGGCGGTTCTCATGATTTACTCACGCCGCTTAATCAGTCACAAATTATGGCTGATAATATACCAAATGCACAGTTAGTTATTTTACCGGGTTCGCATATGCCAATTATTGAGATTCCTTTGTTATTTGTAAAAACAATAGATAATTTTTTGCTTAATTAATAGATATGATTAATCCCGGAATAGTCGACCTTACTGAAATTCCGTATTCTAATTTTTAAGTTTTTGAGGTATAATTTAAGAAAGTTCTTGCTTTATGTTTAAAAATTTGGTTAATGCAGCTTTTAAAACTAATTTTTAATTTATCAGAAAAACAATGGTTTTTATCTAAGCAATTTTATCGACAAAACACTAATAAGACAACGGCTGCAAGCATAAAATGGTATAATAATTACTAAATTAATTTTCAGGTGAAGCATATGGCAGGTCATAGTAAATGGGCAAATATCAAGCATCGCAAAGCTGCTGCTGATGCAAAAAAAAGTAAAATAACTACCCGATTAATCAAAGAAGTTACGATTGCTGCCAAAATGGGTGGCGATCCGGCTTCAAATCCACGTCTGCGTTTAGCAATAGAAAAGGCCCGGGAAAATAATGTACCCAAAGATAATGTTGACCGGGCAATTAAACGTGGTACAGGAGAACTAGAAGGCGTAAACTATGAAGAATTACGTTTTGAAGGTTACGGTATTGGTGGTGCCGGAGTCATAGTAGATTGCCTTACCGATAATAAAGTCAGGACCGTTGCTGAAGTACGGCATGCTTTTAATAAGTATGGTGGCAATCTGGGAACTGATGGTTGTGTTGCTTTTGGATTTAAACATTGCGGCCAGCTAATATTTGCACCGGGTGTAAATGAAGATGCGCTTATGGAGGCTGCCTTAGAATTAGGTGCTGATGATGTTATTAATAATAATGATGGTTCATTGGAAGTTATCACCCAGCCTACACACGAGTTTATTGAAATAAAAAACGGCCTGGAAGCTAAAGGTTTCAAATCTGAAATAGCAGAAATAATAATGAAAGCTGAGAGTGAAACAGAGTTAACTGGTGAAGATGCCCTAAAAATGCAACGCTTACTCGATGCTTTTGACGAACTCGATGATGTGCAGGATGTATATACAACAGTAACATTGGATATTTAGTTAATGAAAAGTTATATCCAGAAATTTATTTTTGATAAGTTACCTCTTCGTGGCGCTTTTGTGGTTTTAGATGATGTATGGCATACTATAATGAGTCAGCGTGAGTATCCTGAAGGATTACAGCAGCTGCTTGGTGAATTATTAGTTGCAAATGTATTATTAACTGCAAATTTAAAGTTAAAAGGTAAGATAACCGCTCAAATTCAAAATAATCCAAAATTAGATTTAATAGTAAGTGAATGTACACATAATCTTACTGTGCGGGCTACGGCAAAATTTACTAAATCTGCAGAAGCTGATTCCCAAATTCAGT
>JAJFBO010000163.1 GCA_020697025.1 Burkholderiales bacterium | reverse complement strand
AAAACACGTTTAAATAGAAATTCAATCTTAACCGAAGCTGCACAGCAAAGATTACTGGTAATACTACATAATTTTAATAATATAACCAGCTTAACCTCATAAAATTTATATGAATTCAACAGGCGCAAACAAATGTTTAAGTTAATTAATATTTCAATGGCTTTATCAGTAATTACTTCATACAGTTATAGCACTAATAATGATAATTCTTTGAAGTCTATATATTAGCAACTGGTGACGAAGTTTCTAACATTTGGATAAAAAAATATCCTCAACTAAATAATATATGTATAATTTTTAATAAAGGACCCCGTATGTGAATTAAAAATCTAACTAGCACTCTGTGCTATTAATAATATGCTTGAATAAGCATTACATATTAAAATAACTTATTATATTAAGGAACAAACAAATGCAAAAAATTAAAGCAATGAAAAATAAAATGTTAATTATAGTGCCATTTTCAGCCATGTTTTTAACTGCTAATGCTAATACATTGAGGTATAACCCTGAAGAGGTAGCTCAATTTGAAAACTCTAATCCACATGTCTGTATGCAATGTAATTTAGGTTTTTGGGATATGTCAAATAGCAAAGCATTTAAATATGGTGGAGATTATTCTTATACAAACTTGTCTGGTGCCATACTAGACGGTAGCTCCATTTTTAATCGATTGAGTAGTGGATTAGTAGAAAGCGTAACAAATCTTCAATATTCAGATTTTAGTAACTCTACAGGAGCAATGGGAAATACCATTATTGGAAATTTTATGTCTTCTACCGATTTTTCAAACTCTAATTTTAATAATGTAAAATATTATAAAGTTAATTTAGGCGGAATTAGTTTTAGAAATACGTCTTTTAAATATGCTAGTATATTAAATAGTACTATTGCTACACCAGATATTTATAAAGCTAATTTTTACCAGGCTGCACTTACTGGAACTACATTTACTTATATTTATAGTGGTAGCTATGCTGATTTCACAGAAGCAGATTTAACTGATTCTAATATTAATACCACAACATGGTTATGCACGCTTACTAAAACAAAATTTGTTAATACTAAATTAATAAATACAAAAATAAGCTATTGTGATCAGAGTAATGCAGATTTTACCGGAGCTAATTTGACTGGTGCATCAATCACTAATGGAAATTTATGCAATGCTAAAATTACTCCAGAACAATTAGCTTCTATGAAATCTTTAGAAGGTACGGTAGGTCCTGACTGTAAGACAGTATATAAATAAAAACTAATAATACTCATAACTTTAAAGGGAGCAAAATGGCAAACATGCTGCCTAAATAAATTTACTAATATTGTGATGGTGATAGTAAAATATTAAGTGGCATGGAAATTTTTAATGCTATTATTTAAAATATTTTTAATAAAAATTATATTACTCTTCGTCTAAATAAAAAATAAAGTTAGTATTAGTTAAAATTAAGCAATTATGAATATATTATTTACGTTAATATAGCAAAAATAAATACAAAAATTTTTAGAGCATGTTATATTATCGCATATCACTATTGATAAAAGATGTTTATATAAGTATATAACTTGTGTATAATGCAATATAATATAAAATTTATTAAACAAACTTATCACTATAACAAGTTAAAATTTTTTATTAAGATATATATTTTTAAAAGAATAAATTTAAGTAATGAGAGTTTAATGAGTGATAAAACAGAAAAAATTATTATTATTGGGGCCGGGTTAGCTGGACTGTATTCTGCTGTTTTATTAAAGGAGTCTGGTTATGAAGTTACACTACTTGAAGCTAGGGAACGTCCAGGAGGAAGGACATTTACTTTAAGTGGGGTTGATTTAGGTGGCTCTTGGATATCAAGTCTTCAACCAAGAATAATGAAATTATGTTATAAGTATAATCTTGAAATTTGTAAGCAAGTTGAAAGAGGCAAAATTATACGTTATTTCAATGAACAGCGTGAAGAGTTACTAGAAAAACCAAATATACAAAAAAATATGCCTAATATATTTACCACGTATATACAACAGTTTGACCAGCAAATAAATAGTAAAGATTTTTTCTCTGAAAATCTGCATCTGGATCAAATTAGCTTTTATGACTGGTGTATGGAAAATATTGCTGATCCGTTGGTTTTTAAAACATTTAATTATTCATTTACTTCACTAACATGCACCAGCCCAAAAGCAGCGTCAATGTTTTTTTGGTTATACTTTTTAAAATCATGTGGTGGATATCATGCTTTAACTGGGGTTAAAAATTCAGCTCAAGAGTTTTACGTAAGAGGCGGAATAGGAAAACTTATAGACGCACTAGCTAAAGGATTAAATATTGTATACGATTCCAAAGTAACCCATATTGAGAAACATGAACGCGAATACAAAATAACTACAAAAAATAATTTAATTTATTATGCAAATAAAGTCATTAGTGCCATACCGCTACAACTTATCCCCACAATAAAATGGACTCCTAAACTAAATCAGGATAGGGAAAGCTTTTACAGATTATTACAAATGGGGTATGTTACAAAAGTTATTCTTCAATATGAACACAAATTCTGGCAGCACGATGGATATAGTGCTCATATAGTTTCTGACACTGCGCCGGTACACCTTTGTTATGATGTAAGTAATAATAAATATAATACGTTAGCAGTATTTATAATAAATAATATTAATTATTCTAATGAGCAAATTCTTGAACAACTGGCTTTTTTATTAAAAAATAATTTAGCCAAATCTCCTAAATATATTTATAGAAAAAATTGGATAGAAGATGAATTCTCACAAGGAGGATATTTTTGTGTTCCTCCAATTGGTAGTCTAACAAGAAATTATAAATATTTAACAAAGCCAGAAATAGGAGTTCATTTTATAGGTACTGAAACTGCAACACAGTGGATGGGCTATATGGAAGGTGCATTAGAAAGTGCAGAAAGATTATTATTAGAGCTGGGAAATAATTTAGACAATTGAAAATTATGTTAAAGGAGTTATATGAACAATATTGTGATAAGCGGATCTGGATATCATCATCCAGAGGAAAGTATATCTAATTCAGAGTTAGTAGCTACCTATAATAAATATGTTAATTATTATAATGATCTGTATAAAGAAGAGATAGAAGCAAAAAGTGTTTTAGCCTTAGAGCTTTCTTCTGCTGAGTTCATAGAGAAGGCTTCCGGTATTAAAACAAGATATGTCCGAGATAAAAAAAATTTACTCAATCATAAAAAAATGTGGCCATATTTACCTGAAAGAAATGATAATGAGCTTTCGCTCCAAGCAGAAGCTTCCGTTATAGCGGCAAAAATGGCTATGAGGTCAGCTAATAAATCCGCTTCTGATATTGATGCTGTTATATTAGCCTCATCGCATAAACAAAGAGATTTCCCAAGTGTTTCTATAGAAATTCAAAAGGAGCTAGGGATAGAAGGTTTCGCCTTTGATATGGGTGCTGCTTGTTCTTCGGCTGTATTTGGTATACATACTGCTATGGGATGTATATTATCCGGAACTGCAAAGGTAGTACTAGTCATCTCACCTGAAATAAAATCTGGCCAATTTTGTACAAGAGATCGTGAGACTAATTTTATCTTTGGCGAAGCTACTTCAGCATTAATAGTTGAGTGTAAATCTACATCAATAGCACAACATAGATTCAAAATTTCTAATGTACACTTACAAACTTCTTTTTCTAATAATATTAGGGATAATAGAGGAGCGTATAATAATTGTGATTCTGATAAAATTGAGAGTGTCATGAATTTTGTGTAATTTAGTATAAAATATAGCCATGAGGAGGACCCGAAGATGGCAAAGAAACTAAATGCACAAACTTACCAACAATTACCCGGTACAGATTTAGATGGTGTTTTAAAGCAAATAACTAAACGATTATTAGATGGGATGCTCGAAGGTGAGATGACTCATCATCTGGGCTATGGTCGCCATGACCGGTTAATTGTCTCAGATAATAAACGTAATGGATTTAGCAATAAAACAATTTCTACTGATAATGGAGAGATTGAGTTAGGTATTCCCCGGGATCGAGACAGCGGGTTTGACCCATTAATTGTTCCCAAGCATTCCCGTAGATTAGAGCGTATAGATAAAAGCATAATGACATTATATGCTAAAGGTATGAGTACACGAGATATTCGTGATACATTGCATGACTTATACTGCTTAGATATATCAGAAGAATTCATTTCTAATGTAACTGTTTCAGTCGTAGATGACATTCGGTTATGGCAGAACAGACCGGTTGATACAATATATCCTATAGTTTATGTGGACTGTATAGTAGTAAAAGTACAAGAGAA
>JAJFBO010000162.1 GCA_020697025.1 Burkholderiales bacterium | reverse complement strand
ACGTATTATATAGGAACGGCCAAATTTATCTCCAAGAATTCCAAAAGTAATTGCGCCTAGAATAATACCAGCAGTATAGTAATTAGAAATTGTAAGGTATAAGCGTTGGATTTCAATATTATTATAAATATGGAACAAATCTTTGATTACATTGGTATAGGAAGCAGAGAAAATAGTCAGGTCATAAAAATCAATGAAATAACCAAAACACAGTAAAAAAATAGTTAAGGTTAAACGCTTGCTGTGCCGGGTATCTGTTGTCAAAATCAGATCCTTATATTCATTAAAAAAAGTATAAAATATAGCTGCTTGCACTAAAAATGTCAAGTGCTTTGGCATTATTCTAACAAATATTAAGCTTGCAATGTAAGAATATATTTTTGCAATGTTTGATTCATGTATAATCATATTATCTTGCAATTTAATACTTTAGGGAAATTTATATGTATCAAAAAAATTTATTTTTAATTTTAGGAATATTAGGGCTTTGTGCTTGTAATGACTCCAATAGTGCTGGTGCAGCAATGGTTCAAAATAATTGTTCTATATATAAAAATTTATGCACAAGTATAGAATATGCACCGGGAGTATTTTTTATTAAAGGTTCAGATGGGAATGCGCTAATGAAAGCAAGTGAAGACCTCGAAGCGCAAAAGCAGCAAACTGCTCAATTTTCCAATAACCATTATGCAGTGTTAGTTGCACCAGGTGTTTATAATATGGTAGAAAATGGTAAGCCTCGTGCTTTTAATTTAGGTTATTATACTCAAGTTATAGGGGTTGGGAAATCTATGGAGGATGTCACTATAAATCCGGGAGTAGAAGCCTATAACCAAGGTGGCGATCCGGATTGTTTCAAGGATAAAAGTAATCCTGCATGCTTAACCACGGGGGGATTAAATAATTTTTGGCGTGGGATTGAAAATTTTTCAGTTGAGAAGGCGGATACTGATTCGGCACTTATATTTGCTGTATCACAAGCTTCCCCTATTAGAAGTATTCATTTTAAAAACAGTGATGTACTACTTTGTGACTGGCACACATATCAAGATGGATGTGGTTATACCAGCGGTGGCTTCATGGCTAACTCAATTGTAGAGGGTGCTTTTATGCCTGGGTCACAACAGCAATGGCTTACCAGAAATTCCCAATATAATAACCTGGATCCAGCTAAACATGAAGTTGCTTCGTGGAACAGTGTTTTCGTTGGTACAACAACCAAAATCCCTCCATCTCAAAGTCTGCCATTTCCCTTTGAATATAATCAACCAGATAACAATAAATGGAATAATTTTCCTGTAGCTAACATCGCACAGACGACAACTAGTAAAGAAAAGCCTTATTTAACATGTACCGATACTTGTAATGAAACTTCAGGTCATATAAAGTGGAAAGTTGAAGTACCGCAAGTTAGATTTAACTCTATCGGAGTAGATGATGGAAAAGTCACGCCTCCAACTGAATTGGATGTGGCTACAAAGTTTATAATACTTTCACCAGATAGTGGCAGTACCAGTTTATCAGGAGTTACCACTTTAAATGAGTCGACAATTGCTGCAATTAATCAAGAATTAAATGTGAATAATAAAAATCTTATCATTACTCCTGGAGTATATAACTTGGACGGCGGTGTTATCAATATTACCAAAAATGATACTATTGTTTTAGGTATTGGGATTCCATCCTTGGTATGTACTAATTCTACCGGCTGTATAAATGTATCAGCCACTTCTGGAGTTGACTTAGCCGGGTTTACTTTAGATGCCGGTTACAATTTAACACCTAATTTGTTACAAATTGGTACCAAAGATAGTTCCGGCAGCCAGAAAAATCCCATTTTTTTGCATGATATATACTTTAGAGTTGCTGAAACTCAGTTAGATGCCAGGGTTACCGGACAAGAGCGACAAACAGTAGCAGCAGCAGAAATATATACCAGCTACGTCGTTGGTGACAACTTATGGATGTGGAGAGCTGATCATGATAAAGCAAGTACTTTACAGCCATTGAGCCTGGTAAATTGGGGTCAGGATCGGGCTAAATACGGACTTATTGTATATGGCAATAATGTAACCGTAAATGGGTTAGCTGTAGAGCATTTTCAAGATTATCAAACAGTATGGTATGGAAATAACGGCATAGTTAATTTTTATCAATCAGAAATGCCCTATGATGTTCCAAGTTTAGTAGCCTGGACATGTACAGATCCAAGATCAGGAATACAGGCACCTGCCGGAAATGGTTGTGCTTCATATATGGTAGATAAAAATGTAACCAGCCATATAGCTAATGGGTTAGGTGTTTATACATATTTCGCAAAATATCCCAATCCACAACCGCCTCGTTCAATAGTGGCGAAAAGTGCTTTTATTATTCCAACGTCTAATGGAATTAATGTTAATTATTTGATGGGTAAGTGGTTAAATGGTGATTCACCAGGGGGTTATAAAAATTTGGTAGCAACTTCTGTTGATGGCAATACTTGTTTAGGGTATGGGGTAGAGTCTAAAGACGCCTCAAGCCAATTTTCGGTATTAGGTACAGTTAACGCCTTTGTAGCAGTAGCGCCGTGTAACTAATAATAAAAGTATTTATCCTGTTCAATTAAAAGATAGGGATAATGCTGCTGTAATGATATTTTTACGCAAGGAATATAATATTGTGGTCAGGGATAGTGAAGCATGGTATATTGGCGTTGATGGGGGCGGTACTAAAACACATGCAATATTGGTTGACCATAGTTTAAACCAGGTTGATGAGGTTTATAGCGGGCCAGCTAATATTGCAACTGATGTTGAAGGGGCATATAAATCAATTTGCAATGCTATTGATTATTTATTAAGCAAGCACAAGTATCAGGTTAAACATATTGGTATTGGCGTTGCAGGATATTCAGTAATTCAAAATCGTAGTATCCTTAAGAATAAACTACAAAGAAAATATACAAATATTATACTTAACTCGGATTGTCATATTGCCTGTCTGGCAGCACATCATAATCAAAACGGCACAATTATAGTTTGTGGGACTGGAGTAGTCGCCTATAGCATCTCTAACGGAAAAACTAAACAAATTGGCGGGTGGGGCTTTCCACATGGTGATTTAGGCGGCGGCGCATATTTGGGGTTAGAAGTAGCCAGATTATTATGTAAGGCGATTGATGAATTAATCCCCTGGCATTCTACTTTAGTAGAGCTTTATGCAGATTTTTTTGAAAAAGATAAATACAAATATAAGATGTGGTTAATCGGGGCAAAGCCAGTTGATTATGCCAGGATTGCCAAGTTTGTACTTTTAAGACCCATTGATGAATTAAGTAATAAGATACTAGAATGTGGAGCAAATGAAATCTCTATGTTAATCATAAAATTAAAGTTAGATACCCCAAGGCTACCAATAAAATTAGTTGGTGGGTTAGCTAAATTATATATTAACTTGTTGCAAGCTAAATGCCCATGGCTTGAACTCAGTACCAGTTCACCTTCCTTTGGCGCTGCCTTGCTCGGGCCTACCCAAGTTTTTATTTAACTATTTTTTAAGGAAAAAGCATTATATTAAATGCTAATTACTTAAGGCTAAGTATTTGTTTTATTATATAGCTTATGCTATAATATAGATATAGGTTAAGAAGAACCTATATCTATAAAGCAATTTTTTCATATTGTCCAAAACATTAAAGTTATGATCAATATGAAAGACTTATAATTAGTTTTTAAAGGACTGACTAATGAATATAAAAATAAAATTATTATTACCTATCATGACTATTTTTTCAATTTCGTCTTTTGCAGATAAGATGAAATGCCCTGAAATATTTAGTAAAGTTAAAGCTGAAGGTTGGAGTATTGAGGAACCTACATTTGATAATGTAGTGATTAATAATAAAAAAATTATTTGTACTTACAAACTTAATAATAATAAATTAGTTTTAACTTTAGACAATGAGGATTTAAAACAAAAACCTGCTAACTATACAGT
>JAJFBO010000161.1 GCA_020697025.1 Burkholderiales bacterium | reverse complement strand
ATTATTATTGATGCCAGTCATGATAATTGCTTAATAAATGGAAAAAAAGATTACAAATTACAACCACAAATTATTTTTAAAGTATTAGATAGCCTTGAGAAGAGTCCTGAATTAAAACCACTGATTAAAGGTTTTATGATTGAGAGTTTTATTAAGCCAGGGAATCAAAATGCAGAAACTGCATGTCCTGTTGATTTAGAAGGGCTATCTATCACTGATCCTTGTCTGGATTGGGAGAGTACCGAGCAACTATTGCTAGATTTAGCTAAACGGGTTGAACCATGAAGATAGGTGTATCAGGGGACATGGGGTCATTTTCCGAGGAAGCTGGAATTAATTATGCTAAAAGATCTGGTATAAGTGATTATGAGCTATTTTATCTAATTGATATGCAGGGTGTGTTAGCTGCACTTGCAAAAGGCCAGATTGATATTGGCGTGTTTCCTGTAGTAAATAATAATAGTGGTTTAGTCCGCCCGGCCTTTGAAGCAATGGGGCGTTATTTATTTGATGTAATTGATGAAGAGCATTTAGATGTATCCCAGTGTTTGTTGGCAAGTAAGTTTATGCCATTAAATGAAATTTCAGCAATTTATTCGTATACCCCTGCATTTAATCAATGTAAGAAATTTTTAGCAGAACTTAGTAATGTACGTATTATCAATTGGGGAGACACAGCAAAAGCTGCACGTGATCTAGCAAGCGGGGTTATACCTATAAATTGTGCAGTAATTGGTTCAGCTCGTGCTGCGACAGCTTATAATTTACAAGTAATTGCAAGTAATCTTCAAGATGTAAAACCAAATGTTACAATGTTTGTTATAGTTAAAAAACTTAATAATAATTTGTCTTGTTAAGTAGCATTGTGCATTTTTATTACAATAGATTTGCACCTTGAGGCATGTAATATTAATTCTGTGTGAGTATATTTTAGTAAGGACCAACATTAATGGATGAATTAGTTAATTTACGCAAGATAATTGATGTTTTAGATGATGAAATTATAAGTTTAATTGCCGAACGTCAAGAAGTAGTGGTACGTGTTGGTAAGGTAAAAGCCTTAAAAAAAATTGCAGTTTTAGACTCAAAGCGTGAAGAATTATTAAAGCAGCAGCATGCAGAGCTGGCTAAGAAGTATAATTTATCAGCAGAATTCGTGACGCGATTATTTGAAATTATTCTTGAAGAATCACGTAAAACACAGCATGTTAATTTACAATAAGAGGGTGCTTGCATGTCTGGAAATAGCTTTGGTCATACATTTAAAATAACTACTTGTGGTGAGTCACATGGTGGAGCCGTTGGTGTAATAGTTGATGGTTGTCCGGCGGGAATTAAAATTACGCTTGATGATATTCAGTATGAATTAGACAGACGTAAGCCTGGACAAAGCCATATTACAACCCCCAGGTCTGAAACAGATACAATACATGTACTATCTGGTATATTTGAAGGTGTTACTACAGGAACACCAATTTTACTACTTGCCTATAATAAAGATGCACGTTCAGAAGATTATAATGAATTAAAAAAATTATTCAGGCCTTCGCATGCAGATTATACTTATTTGATGAAATATGGAATTCGTGACTATCGTGGTAGTGGTAGGGCTAGTGCGCGGGAGACTCTGGCACGGGTTGCAGCAGGTAGTATTGCCAAGAAATATCTAAAAGAGAATCTAGGTATTGAAATATTAAGTTATGTCGAACAAGTGGGGCATATTAAAGCAGATATTGATATGAAGAAAGTAACAATCGAGGCAATTGAAGCAAATATTATTCGTTGTCCGGATATAAAAAAATCTAAAGAAATGATTAGTTATGTCGAACAAATAAAAGCTGCGGGTGACTCAATTGGCGGAATTATTCGTTGTGTGATCCGTAATGTACCTGTTGGATTAGGTGAGCCGGTATTTGATAAATTAAATGCTGATTTAGGTAAAGCCATGCTTAGTATTAATGCAGTTAAGGGGTTTGAAATTGGTTCAGGTTTTTCTGGTATTGAATTGCCAGGTAGCTTGCATAACGATCCATTTGTGATGGAGGACGGTAAAATACGTACTTCTACCAACTATGCCGGCGGAATATTAGGCGGGATCTCTACTGGCGAAGATATTTATTGCCGTATTGCCTTTAAGTCAGTTTCAACTATTAATAAAGAGCAAGATACAGTAAATTTAAATAATGAACAGGTAAAAGTTCGGGGAGAAGGCCGGCATGATCCATGCGTGTTACCACGGGCAGTACCTATTGTAGATGCTATGGCAGCATTAGTAATTATGGATCATTATTTAAGAAATAAAGCGAGAAAACATGACTAATATAACGTTGGCGCCCAGGGACAAAAGTATAAATGCAAGCCTTAATTTGCCTGGTTCAAAAAGTATTGCCAACCGGGTTCTACTAATGGCTGCGATTGCCCATGGCACCAGCTTAATTCACAATGTGCCAGATGTTTCTGAAGATGTCAGGCTTATGCTGGAGGCTATTAAAAGATTAGGTGTTAGAGTAAACAAAATAAATGGTAGTAATAATAATGGATCGTCTTCATATGAAATTGAGGGTTGCGGTGGAGAATTCAGGGTTAAAGAAACTGAGATTTTTTGTGGTAATTCAGGCACGACAATCCGCTTTTTAGGAGCTTTATTAGCTCTAATGCCGGGTAAATATACTTTAATCGGTGTAGAACGTATGAAAGAGCGTCCAATAGGAGATATGGTTTCTGCATTAGAGTTGTTGGGAGCTAAAATAGAGTATGTGGAAAAATCAGGTTTTCCACCATTGCAAACCAGACCTTACAAAGACAAATTTGTAGGCACGGTAAGTATTAGCGGCAAATTATCCAGTCAGTATTTAACTGGACTGTTAATGGCTCTACCGATTTTAGAACGTGATATAAAAATCCATATATTAGATGAGTTAATCTCTAAGCCATATGTGGATATTACAATGGCGCTACTTACAAAATTTGGGTGTACAGTAGATAACCGGGGTAATGATTATATTTTACATGGGGGGCATGGGTTACAGGCGATAGAGTATACTGTGGAACCAGATGCCAGCTCGGCTAGTTATTTTTTGGCTATGGGAGCACTAAATGGCAAGGTTCGCATATTTAACTTAAGTAATAGTAGTCTTCAAGGCGACAAAAATTTTGCGCATGTACTTGAGCAAATGGGAGCCAAAGTTGACTATATGCAAAATTCAATAATGGTGCGTAAACAGGGAAATTTACAGGCAGTTAATCTGGATATGCAACATATGCCTGATGTAGCAATGACTATTGCTACCTTAGCACTTTTTGCTGAAGGAACTACTACTATTAGTGGTATTGGCAGCTGGAAGGTAAAAGAGACTGATCGTTTGCAGGCAATGTATAATGAGCTAACCAAGTTAGGGGCAAAGGTTACAATTACTGATGATAGTATACGAATAACCCCACCAAAAGAATTAACTGCTAATGTGGCAATAGATACCTACGAAGATCATAGAATGGCAATGTGTTTTTCTTTAGTTGCAGCTTCAGGTCATCGGATTACTATTAATGAGTATGAATGTGTTGGTAAAACATTTGCTAATTACTTTGATGTATTTAAAGAAATATGTTACTAGGTAAAAAAAATTAAAAATATATATGTTTAAGCCTTGACAAATGAGAGCATTATATAATACAATACGGCTCTTACGATGAGTTAACGCTTTGTCGTAAAAAGTGTCGGGGCGTAGCGCAGTCTGGTTAGCGCACTTGATTTGGGATCAAGGGGTCGTGAGTTCGAATCCCACCGCCCCGACCACACGTTTTAAAGCCCGAGTACTGATTATGTGTGCTCGTAGCTCAGCTGGATAGAGCACCGGCCTTCTAAGCCGGGGGTCACAGGTTCGAATCCTGTCGGGCGCACCATTTATTAATTATTTTTTTAAATTTATTATATAACTTATCTAATCAAAGTATTATATAGCTTTAGTAATTATAGTATAATCTACACAAGCTTATAATAAAGTATTAGCTGAACAAATGATAGTGTGGGCTTAATACTTATAATTTAAAAATACTGTTTATTAACTCTCGAGGTTTTACTTGTGATGGAAAAAAATATTATAAAAATTTGGCTGAGTATCTTTTTAATTTTGGTTACTGGCAGTATATGGGCTATTAAAGTTAATTCTAATGGAGTAAGTAATTTTCCTCCTACCATACAAGTTGCAGGGCAATCTTTAATCTTGAATGGTAGCGGTATTCGTAAAAAACTTTTTTTCAAGGTTTATGAACTAGGTCTTTATGTGCCTAAAAAAGATAATGATTCTAATAGAATATTAAAGATGTCAGGGCCTAAATTAGTTGAAATTCGTATGCTGCGCACTATAGATGCCAAAACATTTGTTGATGCACTGCATGACGGGCTAAATGATAATAATTCAGTTAGTACTTTAAAAACTCTTAAAATACAAATTGCTAAATTAGAAAGTTTAATGAATCAGGGAGAAAAAGCAAAAAAAGGCGATATAATCAAATTTGAATTTAATCCGGCAAGTGGTACACAACTTTCTATAAACGGCAATAAACTTGGTGTAATTGACGGCGGAGCTGATTTTTATAGTGCTATTTTGAATATTTGGCTTGGCCCTGATTCTGTAGATAAAGGCTTGAAAATAGATATATTAAATAATTAAATTTATTATGCCAGCTAAATCCCGGCAATATTCTCTATTAATTTTTTTAATTATAATTGGTGGAGTAACTTTTGGTTATAATATAAGTGTAATAGCCAGTAGCTTACCCAAAATTAAAGCTCAGTTTTTAGTTTCAGATAAAATTATTTCTTTAATTGTCGGGTTAGTATTTCTAGGCATGCTCAGTGCTAAAGTATTTATGGCGGTATTTAATGATACTTATGGACGGCGTAAAACATTAATTATTGCCGGGTTCATATTTATATTTGGTACCCTATGCATGATTTCATCCACTTCAGTAGATTATATAATAGTGGGCCGTACCTTACAAGGCTTTGGTGGTGGGCTATTAATGTTCACCACATCACTTTATATAGCAGAGGTTGCACCTGATAAAGACAGGGGCAAATTAACCGGTTTATACCAGTTAAGCTTTACTATTGGTCTATTAATATCTAATCTGATTGGTTTGTTAGTATATGACATTAACTGGAAAATTAGTTTCGTTATACTTCTTATCTTGGCTATAGTTTTTATCTTTACTATTTATAAGTTGCCTTGTTCTCCGAAATGGCTATTTATTAAAGGTCGTATAGATGAAGCAAAGGTAGCACTTGGCATTTGCTATACTGATAATGAAACTGACCAGGTTTTACAATCTTGGATACGAAATGTTAATAAGCCGCATATACTATTTCAAAAATATTACCTGAAGCCATTATTATTAATAATAATAATTACTTGTTTACATCAGCTAACTGGAATAAATGCTATTTTACAAACAAGTACTATATTAATAAGTAATACTGGACTAGCTAAGTATGCTGCACTTTTAGGTAGTATTGTGCTTACTTTGGTAAATGTAATTGCAACAGCAATTGGATTAAAGTTAGTTGATTGTTTTCCCAGGAATAAGCTACTGGGTATTTGTGGATTAGTTATAGCTATAGCTCATTTTATTATTGCAATAAATTTTTTTAGTGGAATAAAATCACCTGTTTTATTGCTTGGTGGATTAATATTATTTATGAGTGCTTATGCGCTAGGGCCGGGTATTATTATATGGTTGGTATTTTCTGAGTATTTACCTACACCTGTTAGAAGCAAGGGAATTGCAATAGCCGGATTTATAAATTCATTAGCTGGTTTTTTTATATCATCTTTATTTTTGCATTTAAGTAAAGTTTATGGGTATAGTTGGGTATTTTTAGTATGTGGTATTTGTAGTTTACTGTATGGGATAATTCCAATATTTTACCTGCCGGATACGACAGGTAAAAATATTGAGGATTCCAAAAACTTATTTAAATAATTTTTGTACTGTTGAGGTTGGAAAATTACAATCTACAGGTGTAACTGAAAAATTAATATTTCTGCCGCCAGCCCAGGTACCGGTAAGTAAAAATTTGTCACAATACTTTTGAAAAGGTGCAGCAAAAGCATTGTTTAGAAGAAACTTATCTGGATCAGGAAGAGGAAATCTGGGATTTTGTTGATATAAAGTTATTTGCGGAATAGTTACTAATGTATCCTTAAATGCATCGTTAATATTAAGAGTGATTACGCCATTTTTACAACTATCCTGTCCTATATGTCCGCTATAAGGAAGGTAAAAAGCGTCTCCTGTTGACAAATTTCCAAAATTTGGTGCCCAAAGTGCCCAATTTTCTTGTTTAGTAAGAATAGTTATTTCACTACTAAAACCACTACTAGGAT
>JAJFBO010000160.1 GCA_020697025.1 Burkholderiales bacterium | reverse complement strand
GGATAAGGCCATAGCTTCTTGTTGATCATGAGTGACATAAACAAAGGTAACACCAGTTTCTTCTTGCAGTTTTACAAGTTCAACATGCATATGTTCGCGTAAATTCGCATCGAGTGCTGAGAGAGGTTCATCTAGCAAAAGTAATTTTGGCCGATCGACTAATGATCTGGCAATAGCGACTCTTTGGCGTTGACCGCCGGATAATTCATGCGGATAGCGTTTGGCGAATTTGGTTAGTTGTACATCTTCCAATAATTCTTCAACTTGCAGATTAATTTTTGTTTTATCCCATTTTACCATTTTTAAGGGAAAAGCGACATTTTCAAATACAGTCATATGCGGGAATAAGGCATAGCTTTGGAAAATAGTATGAAGAGGTCTGTTTTCAGGGGGCAAATTCGTAATATCTTGCCCTTCAAGGATAATCTTGCCAGAATCGGGTATATTTAAGCCGGCAATCATTCTAAGTAGAGTTGTTTTACCGCAGCCAGATGGACCAAGAAGAGTAAAAAATTCGCCCTTTTCTACACTCAGGCTAATGTTATTTACAACTAAATGATCATCAAATTGTTTAGTAACGTTTTGTATTTCTAAAATAGGCATCTACAAGGTATACTTTCATAAAAAAGCTGTATCAAATCTGTATAAGCTGATATTGGTGTAAAATGAACTTAAATATTAAAATAGCTTATTAAAATTTAAAAGTAGTGAATTTTAACAAAAATATAAAAGCTAGGTTATACTAATTTTATGGTTAGTGATTCTTTACTTACAAATCAGGTTCTTCATGCCAGGTTCTGTCTTTATTAATACGAGCAAAAGTGCTCACTAATAAAAATACTGGAACTGCAATAATTAAGTTGATAATTGCAAAAGCTATAATTGAAAAGTTAAAATGGTGCAATACCTGGTTGCAGGTTTCCAGACCGATAAATATAATTATACAATTTAGCAATGTCATGGACGCAGCACTCAGATTCATTGAGGCCCCGGTACTGCTAAGAGCTATCCGAACTAATGAACCAGTATATAAGCCAAGACCCAGAGCATAAATCATCATTCCTAAAATTACAAAATTATTACTTACTGTGCATAATACCCCGGCACAAATTAGTCCGCAAAAGGAAATTAAGCTTCCATAACGAATTAAGTTATAAAAACTATATTTACCGGCTAATATATTTATCAGTGTATTACTAATAACATAGCCACTAAAAATAATACATTGATAAATGACATATACTTTAAATGTCTGATGCTGGTTTTCCAAAATAATTGCCGGAGATAATCCAATCCACGAGATAAATGGTATCATTGATAAACCAAGTGACATAATTCCAATAATAAAGATTTTATTGGTAAAAATATTTTTATAACTTCTAACTATCTGGATTACGTCAATTTTATTCGTATGAAGCTTTCCTGGTGGCATATATTTATATAAACCTAAAAGTGAAACTATTCCTAAAACTCCTGAAACAATAAATATACATTCCCAGTTGCTGACTGACATTATAAATGTTCCTATTAATGGACCGGCAAGCGGGGCAAAAATTGAGATATTAGAAAGAATAGAGGTTAATTTAACTGCAGCTACATCATCAAATAATTCATGTATCATTGAGTAGCCAATAAATATGAAGCACATCCCCATGCCCTGAAAGAACCTGGCAGCTAAAAATTGATTAATTGAGTGAGCAAATGGAATAATTAGGGTTGCTACTAAAAATAAAAGATTTCCGCACAGTAAAACCTTGCGTTTACCTATATAATCGGCTAAAGGTGCTAAAAATATTTGTAATACGCTGCCGCCAATTATAAAATATATTAATGATAAGGCAATATCGGTTAATGGCGCATGAAATAGGCGAACTATCTGTGGCATTGCAGGCATTATCATATCGTTAGATAGATAGTTGGTTAGTTCGAATAATACAAAATATATAGCAAATAAATAAAAGGACTTTTTCTGGTGCATAGCGGATTCGTTTCTTAATGAGAAAATATTATAGCACAGCATGAGGTGGCCTGGCCTGCATATTTTTTGAAAATCTCGCTGGATATTGTATTTCGATATATGTTATAATGCTGGTTTATGCGTCGTAGTTTTATGTTTTTAACTAACTACGACAAACTTATATATTACTTAGTTTAGGAAAATACCAAATGGTAGTAGTTCGTTTAGCTCGTGGTGGTAGTCATAATCGCCCATATTTTAATATAGTATCTGCAGATTCACGCGCACGCCGTGATGGTCGTTTTATTGAAAAGCTGGGTTTTTACAATCCATTAGTAAGTGGTGATGTTGAAAGCTTTCGTATTAACACTGAGCGATTAAATCACTGGGTTAGTGTTGGTGCACAATTATCTCCGGCTGTAAAAAAACTAATTAAAAACAATAAAAAGCCTGCCCAAACCGAACAGGCATGACTAAATTAATTGATATAGGCAAGATTATTGGGGTATTTGGTATCCAAGGCTGGGTAAAAATAAAAACCAGTTCCGATGCAGATACTTTAAAGCACTACAATAAATTGCAATTATCAATTAATAATACCATTTCAGAACTTGGGATTACAAAATCAAATGTTAAGAATGGTATATGGTTTGTTTTGTTTGAAGGTATAAATGACCGTAACAAAGCAGAAAGCCTGATTGGCAGCTTAGTTGCAGTTAGCAGGTCAGAGTTCCCGAAAACAGATATTGATGAATATTACTGGATAGACTTAATTGGATTAAAGGTAATAAATTTGCAGCATGAATTATTGGGTATGGTTGATAGCCTTATGGATAATGGCCCCCATAGTGTAATAGTAGTTAAAGGTGATGAAAAAACACATTTAATTCCGTTTGTCGCTGCATACATTACAAATGTAGATATGGAAAATAAACAAATTATTGCTGACTGGGGACTTGACTATTGATCTTTAGCATCATTTCAATTTTTCCGGAAATGTTTTCTGCGCTTACCGATTATGGTATAACGAAGCGGGCATTTGACAATAATATCTGTACATTAATGACCATAAATCCAAGGGATTTTACAACTGATGCCTACCGGCGGATAGATGACAAAGCCTATGGCGGCGGAGCTGGCATGGTAATGAAAGCAGAACCCCTGGATTTGGCATTACAAGCAGGGTTAGCCGCACAATTAAAAAAAGGTATTGCTAATCCGCTAAAAATATACTTATCCCCACAAGGGAAACCTATTAATCAGGAAATGGTTAATAAGTTATCTACTTGTAAAGGTGTAGTATTAGTTTGTGGACGTTATGAAGGTATTGATGAGCGATTTATCGAACACAATATTGATATGGAAATTTCTATTGCCGATACAGTTATATCGGGGGGCGAGTTACCAGCAATGTTGTTAGTTGATAGTATAATGCGTCAAATACCTGGTGTATTAAATGATCAGGACTCAGCAATTAATGATTCATTCATGAATGGCCTGCTTGATTACCCACATTACACAGTGCCTAGAAAGTACAAAGGTATGCAAGTACCGGAAGTATTACTTGGTGGCAACCATGAACAAATAAGGAAATGGCGCTTGCAAATGAGTCTCTTGCGTACAAAATTACGCAGGCCGGATTTACTTGAAAGGCGTAATTTAACTAAAATTGAATCTCGGCTACTTGAGGAAGCTCTTAATGAAGTAGGAACAAGATTGGAAGGAAATTAAATGAATATTATTCAAATTCTTGAGCAAGAAGAAATTGCCAGGCTAAATAAAGAAATCCCTGTATTTGCACCAGGTGATACTGTAGTTGTGCAGGTTAAAGTAAAAGAGGGGACACGTGAACGGTTGCAGGCGTTTGAAGGGGTTGTGATATCAAAGCGTAATCGTGGATTAAATTCTGCTTTTATAGTGCGTAAAATTTCTGCAGGTGTTGGTGTAGAGCGTACTTTCCAGGTATATTCACCTTTGCTTGACAGTATTGAAGTAAAACGTAAAGGTGCTGTTCGCCGCGCTAAGTTATATTACTTACGTG
>JAJFBO010000159.1 GCA_020697025.1 Burkholderiales bacterium | reverse complement strand
TCTTCTGCTATTAACTGCACTCCAAGTTCCCATTCAGGAAACGCACCACTTTCTATGGCTTCCCATAAATCACGCCGGTGAAAATCGGCGTCTTTTCCGGCTAATTTTTGCGCCTCATCCCATACTAATGAATGTGTGCCCAGAACTGGTTTCCAGTGAAATTTTACAAAATATGATTGATTTTGATCATTAATAAACCTAAAGGTATGCACGCCAAAACCTTCCATCATTCTTAAGGAACGGGGTATTGCCCGATCAGACATAGCCCACATTATCATATGCATTGATTCTGGCGTTAAAGATACAAAGTCCCAAAACGTATCATGAGCTGAAGCAGCCTGGGGTATCTCATTATGTGGTTCTGGTTTAACTGCATGAATCAAATCCGGAAACTTTATTGCATCTTGAATAAAAAACACAGGCATATTATTGCCAACTAAATCATAATTGCCCTCATTTGTATAAAATTTTACGGCAAAGCCTCGTACATCCCTAACTGTATCAGCTGAACCGCGAGAACCGGCCACTGTTGAAAATCTTACGAATACTGGTGTTTTCTCTGCCGGATTTTGTAAAAAATCGGCTTTGGTGTATTTTGCCATAGATTCATATACCTGGAAGTAACCATGTGCTGCTTCGCCGCGCGCATGGACTATTCTTTCCGGAATACGTTCATGGTCAAAATGAGTTATCTTTTCTCTTAAAATAAAATCTTCTAAAAGTGTAGAACCCCGTTCACCATTTTTTAGCGAATTTTGATTGTCATGGATTGGTACGCCCTGATTAGTAGTTAAAGTTGTGCCCTCGTCTATTGATGTAAATTTTTGTAAATCATCTATTTTATTAGTCATATCTATCCTTAAAAAATTTTATAATGTTATTACTCCATTGGTTAATTCTAAAGCAACAAGCCCTAGACAAGAATTAATAAGATATTATATATCAATACATATATTTGAAGTCGCATGATTTTAAGTCCAAGATTTTTTATAAATAAAAAACCCGGGGAAATTTTGGGATTCCCGGGTTTGATTTAGAAGATTAGCAAGACTAACTCTTAATGTGGCATACAAATCGATGGCGTTTGACCATTTTTATATACTCTTATTAAGCAGTAATCCTTAGAAGGCTTGTCTTGATATTCACAAATATTATATGCTTTATAATCGTAATAACCTGGATTACCTGGTTTATCGATAATATAATCTGTTATAACCGAAGTATTCGCATTCGTTTGCCCGATTGATTTGCTACCATCATAATTATCAAGCCTCAAAAGTGTACCTGAAGTTCTCTTACTCTTAAAATTTACCACAAACGTAGTATCTTTGTATAAATAGAGTTTGATGAAATCAGCGGCTGTAGGAGCTCCGCATAAGGGCAATGGAGAACAAACAGTACCAACATCTTTGGCATAAGTATTGGTGTAAGTACAGTTATTTGCTTTCTCATCTTTCAATAATATAGGATTTGAAAACTTTACCGCTGAATATCTAATAACTACAGCCTGAGCTTTGATCGCAACATATTTTCCATTCAAATTGGAAGATACAATAAAATTCATACCAGATGCAGAGTTTTTTATATTACAATCTTCAGTAGAAGCATCTGTAAAGTATTTTGCCGGTTCAGTCAGCTAAGTTGTCAAGCAAATTATGTGTAAATAAAAACTTTGTCCTAATCAATATTTAATAGTTTTAAACATTAATATAAATAAAACACCGCCACTAATAGCAACAATACTACCTGCTAAAATCGGCATTAATGTATGATATGTAGCCAAGTAGCCGGCTAAAACTGCTGGAATCGCCTGCGCCAAAGCACTTACGCTTGAACTAACTCCCATAACTTCGCCTCTTATATTATCTGGTGTAATGCGGGTAATTAAAGCCGAGCTGAATGCTTTCGAAAGAGCTACAAAAATTGCCAGAAATGGCGGGATATAATAAATAAAACTAATATTCATTTTATAAGCCGGGATAAAATAATATGCAACTAAGCAAATCCCTGTACCTATGATTGAATAGCGCAAAACAGAATAATCCTGTACCTTACCAGATAACCTTCTAACGACCAGGCCCTGCGCCAGAACTATCATAATTCCCATAAAACCAAAAAAATTACCGATTTGCCCTTGATTAAATCTATACTCATTCGCTAAAATTATTCCCCAAAAAGTAGTAAAAAATGTAAATCCTGCATTAAACATAAAAACTGCTAAAATAATACTTCTCATACCTTCTAGCTTAAATGCTCTTATTATATTATATATTGGTTGTTTTATGTTAATTTGCTTATTGCTACTTACTACTAGAGTTTCGGGCAAAATAAAAATAATTAATAATACATTTATTATACTTAAAAGTGCAGCAAAGATAAATGGAGTTATAATACTAAACCAGCTAACTACCGTTGAATCAGATAATTTGCCGCCTAAAAATGGCCCAAATATAAAGCCCAGGCCCAGGGCAACGCCAATTAAGCCAAAATTTTTGGCTCTGCTTTTTGGATCACTAATATCGCCAATAACAGCTTGTGCTACCGAAATATTGCCGCCTGAGCAGCCATCAAGAATACGGGCAAAAAATAAAAGAGATAAATTTTTGCTAATAATTGCATAAGCAAAAAGTAAATAGGAAATAAAAGTACCGCCAATAGATAGGCTTAAAATTTTTCGCCGGCCGTATTTATCAGCTAATTGACCTAAAACAGGGGTACAGATAAATTGGGCCAAAGGATATGCTGCCATTAGCCAGCCAGCCATAACAAATCCATCTTGCATACTCCAGGAGGCAGGTGTGATTCTATATGGTGAAAGTGGAATGACCAACATGGGAAATACCGGCACTAAAATACCAATACCTAACATATCTATAAAAACAGTTAGAAATATGATCCATAATATTTTTTTTTGACTAGTTTTAATAATCATCTGATAACATCAATTGACATCATAATACTAAGTATAGTTATACATATAACAGAAAAAGCAAACGTTTGCCGTGCCCATTTTTTATCATCTTTTGTAGAAAATCCCAGTATACTTAATCTAATCCAAAATATACCTAAAATTAGGGCACTTGTAAAATAAATATAGCCGGTATAATGTAAAACTGTGAGCATAAATGTAGCAATAACAAATGCTATTACGTATAATAGCATCTGCACCTTGGTATAAAGAATGCCTTTTCTAACAGGCAATACTGGAATATTTGCATTAGCATAATCATTGAATCGATAAATTGCTATTGCATAAGAATGAGGAATTTGCCAAATGCTTAATATAAAAAATAATGTGACCGCACCAGCATCAAAATGATTGGATACGGAACAATACCCCACAACAGGTGGAACAGCTCCGGAAATACTACCAACTAAAGTTCCATATATTGAATGACGTTTTAACCATAAGCTATAAACACCAACATACACTAAAAGCCCGATAAAAGCAATAATTAAAGTAATTTGGTTAGTATGTATATATAAAATTAAAAATCCTGCAATTCCTAAAATTAATCCATAAATAAATGCGACATTAACAGATATTGTACCTTGAGCTAAAGCACGCTTTTTAGTGCGCTCCATCAGTTTATCAATATCACGATCAATTATATTATTGAATACACAACCGCAAGCAACAACTAAAGAAATACCAAGCATAGCACATAGTAATGTTATATAATTGATAAATCCTCTAGAAGCTAAAAAAAATCCGCCTGCAGTGGTGATAAGATTACCAAAAATGATTCCTGGTTTAGTAAGTGAAAAATATTTTTTTATTATCATCATGCCTTCTAGCATAAATAAGTGCAAATAATACAGTTTGTTGTGAAATAACCTGGAACTAAGCAAGAACGTGCTATTTTAATGGCAGGAATATTATTATGCTCATGGCTGCATCATGGTTTGGATATAAAATCAGCGATAACTACAATTTATTTGTAAGTTTACGTTTGATGCAGCCATAAAATGAAGCCTAAGCTGTATGCCCCATCATATTATAATTCATATTATACATAATCCATAAGG
>JAJFBO010000158.1 GCA_020697025.1 Burkholderiales bacterium | reverse complement strand
AATAGTTTTATCAGGCAATACGTAATTTGCGTATTGCACTTAACTTTTAAAGCAGGTACACTAGAAAAGTGAAAATCTAAAATTCATTAAGAAATTTATATTAAGGAAATTAAAAATGGAACCAAATAAAATAAATAAATCGTATAAATTCAGTTTTCTGGCAAGCTTTATGGTTGTATTTTGTTTATTTATCAATACGGCGTGGGCTGATCAATATGGTAGAGCTACAATAGCGATTCCTAAATATATGGCAGATTTTTTTATAGCTAATTCATATGAAGAAGTAAAAGATACTCATTTCCGTCTTTATGAATTAAATGGTGGAGTGAAAGAATATAAGGAGCTAACAGCACCTGTAAATGTTACTTTCACGTGGAAATTACAAGGTAATCGATTTACTACAAGTTTAATCTCCACAATAGCTAAAGATGGTGTCATGACTGAAAATGACTATAATAAACTTAAGCGGAATATTACTTTCAATGTAACCTCAGATCATCTGACCTTTCAAAACACAATACCTGGAACCGAATTCATCAGCAAAAATCGTAATATGACTATATTTTCATCATTAACATATGAAATTATGGTAGATAATAATAATAATGTCAAATATAATTTTGTTTATTATGCCCAAGGACAAGGAGATGCTTTTAAATCTAGGAATTTTGAAGGTGAGGTAAAAGGAGAAATAAACTATAAAGCTGCTATGCCTCTGCCAAGAGATGAAGGGTTTGATGAAATTAAGGGGGCGCCGCCAGCAAGAGATAGAAAGCCATCAATGTGGGAGAAGGCAAAAGGTGTATTTGGAGGGAAAACAGAGAAACAAAAATCTGATGATTAAGTGCTATTACATATATAATAAATTTGACTAATAATATAATTCCCGCACTCCATATGCGGGAATTATCTTTTAGATTTATGATTTCACTTTATAGTATTAGCTAATAATAGCTTTTATTGATATGACTTTTTTTGCCGGGTCTGCCTTAAATACTTTTGTGCTGCATGAGGAACTGCCGCTACAGCCATTACAAATAGTTGCACATTTATTTTTACGCATTTTAAAATAGGTATGTAACATAAAAACCAATGCAATTAAGCCAATTAGCCCAGTACTTAAAATATCTAGTAGATGAAATTGCATCTATATTCTCCTTATAACTTAAATAGCATAAATTTTCCATTTAGGCTAGAAATTACCAAATCATGAATTCTCACATGCGTGTGTTTAGCAGATTAATTGAAAATTACTAAACTATACTTATATTGCTAAAGCAATCCTATAAACAATAAATGACATTATATACGCTAAAACCATCTGGTAAGAAAACATAACTACAGGCCATTTCCAGGAGTTAGTCTCCCGTTTTGCAACTGCCAATGTAGAAATACATTGCGGAGCAAAAGCATACCAGGCAATTAGCGATAATCCAGTTGCAATAGTCCAAGAATGCGCAATTGTACTGCTAAGACTTTGTTTTATTGCTTCTTCACTGCCGCTTAAAGCATAAATTGTTCCTAATGCCGATACCGCAACTTCCCGTGCGGCCATTCCGGGAATTAATGCCGCTACAATTTGCCATGAAAAGCCAATTGGCGCAAATAATGGAGCTAAAAATTTACCGATTATACCAACAAAACTATAATTTATTACCGGATCGGTAGCGTGTGCCGGGGGCAAAGGGAAAGTTGATAAAAACCATAAAATTATCATAATTGCCAGAATAATTGTTCCAGCACGTTTTAAAAAATTTTTAGCTGGCTTGATTAACTCTATTAAAACGTTTTTAGGCATCGGTAATTTATAACTTGGTAATTCTATCATCGATGGCTGGCGCTCACCTTTAAAAAAGAAATGCTTAAAAATAAAAGCCACTAATAGTGCAAAAACTATGCCAATAAAATATAAGCCAAACATTACTAAACCCTGCAAGTTTATCCAACCCATAACTTTTTTAGCCGGAATAAAGGCACTAATTAGTAAAGTATAAATTGGAAGCCTGGCAGAACAAGTCATCAGCGGACTAATTAAAATTGTTACTAAACGGTCTCGTCTGTTTTCAATAACACGGGTTGCCATAATCCCAGGTATTGCACAGGCAAAACTAGATAGTAAAGGGATAAAAGCTCGTCCATGCAAGCCTGCCCCACCCATTAGTTTATCCATTAAAAATGCAGCTCTAGCCATATAACCGCTATCTTCAAGCAAAATTATAAATAAGGAAATAGTTAAAATTTGGGGAAGAAATACAATAACAGCACTAACACCAGCAATTATTCCGTTACCCAGCAAACTGCTTAAAAGGCTGCCTGGTGCTAAATTTACCACATACTCCTGTAGCCTGGTAGCTGCATCCTGCATGGCATTTTGCGGAATTACCGCCCAGGTAAATACGGATTGGAAAAGTAAAAAAAGCACAATAAATAAAATCAGCAAACCTGCTACAGGGTGAAGTAGTACGTGGTCTATTCTATCAGATATTTTAGGCGGCAAACTTTCGCCTAATTCAACTTTTTTCAATATTTGCGATACTTTGGCATGAAATTCACGTGCATTGCTAACAGATGGTTCATGCCATAAATTTACCTTTTTAGCAAGTAGCGGTAATATTTCATCGATTGCATTGACTAATTGGGTAATTCCAATTTTTTTTATTGCTGTAGTAGGGATTACTTTACAGCCTAATTCCTGCTCCAGTAAAAGTAAATCGTACTCATAACCTTTACGTTTTGCTATATCCATCATATTTAATGCTACAATTATTGTATGATTACTCCTTTGCAGCTCTAAAACCAGACGTAGACCATTACTTAAATTGGTAGCATCAAGGATACATAGTATTAAATCAATTTTTGCTTCATCATCAAATTCACTAAATACTACATCACGGGTTATTTTTTCATCTGGACTGCGCGAACGTAAACTATATGTACCGGGTAAATCTATTAATGTACAATTATTTTGCTTAGGCGTAATAAAATACCCATGTTTTTTTTCTACTGTAACCCCGGCGTAATTAGCCACCCTTTGCCGGCTGCCCGTTAAGGCATTGAATAATGCTGTTTTCCCACAATTTGGGTTACCAACTAAAGCAATTTTTATACTTTTTGGTTTAAGACTGGCAGAGTTATTTCCCTGAATTTGCATTTATGCTTTTTCCAAAATAATAGCAGAAGCTTCATTTTTTCTAAGCGCAATTATTGAACTGCTGTTATTAATCCTAACTGCTATCGGATCCCGCCCTATAGTGCCTAAATGCATAACCTGAAGTAAAGCTCCTTCAATAAACCCCATCTCTAATAAACGGGATTCCACTTCACCAGCTGACATACCAAACCTATGTGGTAATTTTGATTCATCTATTTTGGTGATAAATCCTTTATCACCTTTACGTAATTTATTTAATCCAACTAGCTTCATCTATTTTCCCCTATACTCCTAATTTACTCATCATAGAAAAATATAGCTTAAAACTTGTTTAGAACCTTTGATACTAAATAAAGATTATAAACACGTATTAATCCTATGGCATAATTATAACTGAGAATGATTCTCATTAGCAAATATATTTATGTTTTTAAGTCTATACTGAAATTTGACTGCTTACAGAATTTTATTTTAAGCTAATCATTTAACTGATCAACTAAATCTTCAATCCGTTCTATATTTTCAGTTTTGAGAATTCTTGCAACCAATCCGGTAATTTCATTAATATTAGTGTTTAAAACAACTTGCTTAATTTTTAAAATATTTGATGAATGCATGGAAAATTTGCGCAGGCCAATACCTAGTAATAATCTGGTTAAATTTATATCCCCTGCTAACTCCCCGCAAATTGATACCGGGACACCACTTCTATTGCTAGTGCGTATTATATGAGCTAGTAATTTTATTACTGCTGGATGTAGTGGATTATATAAGTACGTAACCGATTCATCATTACGGTCAATTGCTAATAAATACTGAATAAGATCATTAGTGCCAATAGAAATGAAATCAACTAACGATAAAATACTTTTTATTGCAAAAGCCGC